>JAISDL010000095.1 GCA_031264825.1 Accumulibacter sp.
GTCCGTTACCGCGAACAGCTCGACCGCGGCGAATTGCTCTACAACCCCGTGATCGCCGGGCATACGAATCCCCTGCTCATCGACTGGAAGCCCTACCTCGGCAACGGCTATACGCCGAACTGCGACACGACGATCCCGATCCGGGAGATCAAGCGGCTTTCGGAGCGTCTGACGACGATTCCCGAAAATTTCGTTTTGCACAACCGCGTACAGAAAATCATCGACGACCGCCGACTCATGGGGCAGGGCGCGATTCCCTTCGATTGGGGGATGGCCGAGAATCTCGCGTACGCATCCCTGCTCGTTTCAGGGTACGGCGTGCGCATCTCCGGCGAGGACGTAAGCCGCAGCACTTTCTTCCAGCGCCACGCGGCACTGCACGATCAGAAACGTGAGCGCTGGGACGAGGGGATGTATTGTCCGCTCGGAAACCTTCAGGAAAACCAGGCGTCCTTCCAGTGCTTCGACTCGGTCCTCTCGGAAGAAGCCGTCCTCGCCTTCGAATACGGCTACGCGACGTCGAATCCCACCGACCTCGTCATCTGGGAAGCGCAGTTCGGCGATTTTTCCAACGTCGCGCAGGTCGTGATCGACCAGTTCATCGTGTCCGGCGAAGCCAAATGGGGGCGCGTCTGCGGGCTGGTCCTGTTTTTGCCGCACGGTTACGAAGGGCAGGGGCCCGAACACTCCTCGGCGCGCGTCGAGCGTTTCATGCAGCTTTGCGCCGACATGAACATGGAAGTCTGCCAACCGACGACGCCCGCGCAGGTCTTCCACATGCTGCGGCGGCAGGCGATTCGCAAACAGCGCAAACCCTTGATCGTTTTCACGCCGAAGTCTTTGTTGCGCCACAAGGAAGTCATCTCGACGCTCGACGATTTTTCCAAGGGACAGTTCCAGCACATCATCGGCGAGGTCGACCCGGTCGACGAGCGGAAAGTAACGCGCGTCGTCTTCTGTTCGGGCAAGGTCTATTACGACCTGATCGCGACGCGCCGCAGCCGGAACATCAAGCACATCGCGATCGCGCGGATCGAACAGCTCTATCCTTTCCCCGACGAAGCCTTCGAGGCCGAACTCGCCCGATACCCCAAGGCGACCGAAATCGTCTGGTGTCAGGAGGAACCGCGCAATCAGGGCGCGTGGTACTGGATCGTTTCACGCGAGCACCTCGACCGTCCGCTCAACGACAACCAGCGTCTCCTCCTGGTTTCGCGTCCGGCGGCGGCGTCCCCCGCGGTCGCTTACGGCAAGGAGCACAGTGCGCAACAGAAGATGCTTGTCGAATCCGCGCTGGGAGAAAGCGCATTCCTCAAGGCGACGGACAAGAAATAAGAGCAAATAGAGCAAAGTGGAGGAAGGATGATCGTCGATATAAAAATTCCGCAGTTGTCGGAATCCGTGACCGAAGCGAATCTCCTGACGTGGCACAGGCAGGTCGGGGAGGGTATCGCGCGGGGAGACAACCTGATCGACATCGAGACCGACAAGGTCGTTCTCGAACTTCCGGCGCCGGAATCCGGCGTACTCGTCGAAATACTTAAAGGGAGCGGGGCGAAGGTCCTTGCGGGGGAATTGATCGCGCGCATCGATACCGAAGCGAAGGCAACGCGCGTCTCGGAGGCCAAACCGACACCGGAAGCGCCGTCCGCTCCGGCGCGTGAAGGCGGCGCGCCCGACCTCCCCTCCAAAGCCCCTGTGAGCGCCCTGGCCGGGAGCGCCATGCCCTCGGCGCGGAAGATACTGGACGAAAAGGGCGTTTCCCCGTCCGACGTCGCCGGGACGGGGCGGGGCGGTCGGATCACCAAGGCGGACGCGCTCGCCGCGCAGCCGCCGCTTCGCTCGCCGGTCGAACAGACGACGCGCCCGGACGCTCTCCCGAAAGCGGCCGCGAACGCTGCGCTCGCGCTGCCGCTGGCGCCTCCGGTCGAAGTCCCGCTCGACGAACGCCCGGAACAACGCGTTCCCATGTCGCGCCTGCGCGCGCGCATCGCGGAGCGCCTCGTTCAATCGCAGTCGTCCAACGCGATCCTGACGACATTCAACGAAGTCAATATGGCGGCGCTGATCACCCTGCGCAAGCGTTACGCGGAGGCTTTTGAAAAGGCGCACGGCGTCCGGCTCGGCTTCATGGGCTTCTTTGTCAAGGCGGTCACGGCGGCGCTCGAACGATACCCCATCCTCAACGCATCGGTCGACGAAAACGACATCGTCTACCACGGTTACATCGACATCGGCATCGCGGTCGGCAGTCCGCGCGGACTGGTCGTCCCCATCCTGCGCGACGCCGACCAGATGAGCCTGGCCGACATCGAAAGAAAAATCGCCGAATTCGGCCAGAAAGCGCAGAGCGGCAAGCTCTCGATCGAAGAATTGACCGGGGGCACCTTCTCGATTTCAAACGGCGGCGTTTTCGGCTCGATGCTCTCGACGCCGATCATCAACCCGCCGCAGTCCGCGATTCTCGGAGTTCATGCGACCAAGGATCGCGCGGTCGTCGAAAACGGCGAAATCGTGATCCGTCCGATGAACTACCTCGCGATGTCTTACGACCATCGCATCATCGACGGCCGCGAAGCGGTGCTCGGCCTCGCTACGATCAAGGGCGCGCTCGAAGACCCGTCGCGCCTCCTGCTCGGCGTCTGAAGATATAGAAGTGTGAAAATGCCTAAAAAATACGACGTCCTCGTGATCGGAGGCGGCCCCGCCGGCTACGTCGCGGCAATCCGCGCCGCGCAGCTCGGCTTTACGGTCGCGTGCTGCGAATCGAATTCCTACGCCGACCCGAAAGGGAAGCCGCGCCTGGGCGGAACCTGCCTCAACGTCGGGTGCATCCCCTCGAAAGCGCTTCTGCATACGTCGCGTCTCTTCGAGGAGGCGCGCGACGGCTTCGCGGCGCAAGGCATCGCGATCAACAAGCCGAAGATCGACGTTCCCACGATGATCGCCCGGAAAAACGCCGTCGTCGCGCGTCTGACGCAGGGCATCGCGCTGCTCTTCAAGAAAAACGGCGTCACCCTGCTCGAAGGGCGCGGCTCTTTCGTCGGCCCCTGCGAAAACGGATGGCGGGTCAAAGTCGGTGAAGAGACGGTCGAAGCGACGCACGTCATCGTCGCCACGGGTTCGCGCGCGCGGCATTTGCCGGGCATTCCCGTCGATAACCGCATCGTTTGCGACAATGTCGGCGCGCTCGACCTCGACACGGTACCGAAAAAGCTCCTCGTCGTCGGCGCGGGCGTCATCGGCCTCGAAATGGGCAGCATCTGGCGGCGTCTGGGGTCCGAGCTTACGATCCTCGAAGCCCTCCCGGACTTTCTGCCGCAGGCCGACGCCGACATCGCGCGCGAAGCCGCCCGATCGTTTTCGCGGCAAGGTTTCGATATTCGCTTGGGCGTCACGCTGAACACGGTCGAGGTCACCAAAAAAGGCGTCGCCGTGCATTGCACTGACAAATCCGGCGCGGCGCTGGAATTTTCCGCCGACCGCATGATCGTTTCGGTCGGGCGCGTCCCGAACACCGAGGGGCTGAACGCCGAGGGCGTCGGCCTCGCGCTCGACGGGCAAGGGCGCGTCGAGACGGACGCGCATTGCCGGACAAATCTTTCCGGCGTCTGGGCGGTCGGGGACGTCGTCTCCGGGCCAATGCTCGCCCACAAGGCGATGGAAGAAGCGTGCATGGTCGCCGAAGTCATGGCGGGGCAATCGGGTTCCCGGAATTTTGAAGCGATTCCCTGGATACTCTATACCTCGCCCGAAATCGCCTGGGTCGGAAAAACCGAACAGCAGCTCAAGGCCGACGGCGTCGCCTACAAGACAGGCAAGGCGCCTTTCATGGCCAACGGACGCGCGCTCGGCGCGGACGAGACTGCGGGCTTCGTCAAAATGCTCGTCGACGCGCAAACGGACCGCATCTTGGGTGTTCATATCGTCGGCGCGAACGCCTCCGAACTGATTTCGGAAGCCGTCGTCGCGATCGAATTTTCCGCCGCGAGCGAGGACCTCGCGCGGATTTGCCACGCGCATCCGACGCTCTCGGAAGTCCTGCACGAAGCGGCGCTGGCGTGCGAGGGAAGGGCGATTCACTTCTGATTCCATTTCCCAGCCGTCGGTATAGGTTGATGCCCAAGCTTCCGCATGCGCTCGAATGACGGGATCGGGGATCGAGGATCAGAAGAATTGTAGGGGCACGGCGTGCCGTGCCCATCAGGTATCAGGAATCAGATGACAGGAATCAGATCGGTCAGCAGCGGCGTTGCCGCCGGAGAGAATCAACAAAAACCCGATCGGTTTTCATCTGATTCCTGATCCCTGACATCTGTCCTCTGGTGGGCACGGTGTGCCGTGCCCACCGGCGGTATAGGTTGAGCTGAACGAAGTGATGCCCAACGTTCCGCATACGCATGAATTATGCGTATATATTAAAGATTTTCGGCCTCGCCTTTTGGCAGGTTTTTTCCCCATGGGAAGAAATCAGGAGTCAACTGGAGATCAGGGCCGGCAAGATTCGTCGTGTTGACGAACACTTTTGTGTCCTTGGGTATCTCACGGTATTTCCCTGTTTCGCAATCGAGCAGAATATTATTGTCGAGCATTACAAGAAACGCATATCTCTTCCCGGGCAAGGCACCGCTTCCAAGCCAATATTCCCCATTATATTCATAATAATATTTGTTTTTTGCAATTTTCATCTTTCTGTAGGTCTTCATTTTGAGGAGCGGCGCTTTGGATTGATGCCCCAGAAAAAGCCCCGTCATGCCCCCTTCAATCGGCTTCATGATGAGACCATTGCTCTCTCTCCACAGATCGAGTCCGACCGGTCCGTTTGCCAATTTGTTGAATACAAACTGCCGTTCCGTCAGCCGCTTTCCGTTCGCCAAAACGATTTCCCGAGGACTGTACGACGCCATATCCACAGTTTTTTCTCGAACAGAACATTTCCACTGTTCTTTTCTGTCGTCACGCAAATAATTGAAGCATATATTTTCGTCGCCCACCAGAAAATAATTGGACGACCTGAATTCCCTGATCCATATTTCCGGGTTTGAAGGGTTTTCCGTATCGATACGCATCAGTACGGCATCTTTTGAGAACCATTTGGACCATTGCGTATCGCTTTGCTTTTTATCGCGTGGAACATAGAGGTAGCGTGAAGCCTCGTCCCATTGAAGATAACCGCTTTTGTAATAATCTTCTCCGACAGCCAGATCCTTGCTGAATTCGGCTTTTTCCAGCAAGAGCATGAGAGGTTGATGTTCTCGCGCCAAGTAGAGTCGGTTTTCACTGAAGACCGCCGCTTTCCGATTGTCCGGGGATGGCCACACCCACAACTTGCCTTCTCCTTTGTCCTTGCCTTTCAAGAGCGTCGGCGCATCCCGATCGATGGAGACGCCGTATTTCAAGTTGCCATCGACGGAATAGAAAAACGGCCTGTCCGCAGTCTCCTGAAAGTTCTCCGGCCTGTAGTTTACGATCACATCTTTCAGCCGCGGGGGCCTTGCCCAACCCCCCGATACGGCCCACAGGCTTCCACCCGTCAAGAATGCGGTCGCCAGAAGTATGCCGGCTGAACTGCCGTGTCCCCGGACATCTCCAAGCGTCGTGAAGACACCAAGCGGCTTGGGGGCGTAAGGATTTTCTTTTGCGCCTTTGCGGCACAACAGGAAAAGCAGGAAAAGGAAAAGGGCGTATTTGACCAGACGAAACAAAGAGAAGAACGAAGAGAATGAGGAAAACGAGCTTACGGCGTAAAGATCGGTCCGCATCATTACAAGCCAAGCCAAGGTTTCTCTCGACGTATGTTCTTGAAGAACATAAAGATAAACCGGAATGCTCCACCAAGCGGAAAGAGAGAGGTCATGCAACCTTCGGATGGATAGGGAAATGAACGGAACACCCAAGAAAACGAAGTATATCCAGTAAAAATATCGGAAAGCATTGTGACTCTGCCCCGCCCAAGATAGCGCGTAAAGGCCAATAAGATAAATCTGAGCGAAAAGCAGGAATCCGTTTCGATTTGTCCGCCCGCTCAAATTGAATGTGTTCCTTATCGCGTCGACAAGGGCGTCAACCCACAGCATGATTCTCGTTCCCAAGAGAAGATCAAAAGTCCAATCCCTTTTCCAGTTCGTTCATGCTTTGATGCCAAACCGCAGACAGTATTGGCAGTACGGCGAGGCGAAGTCGACATTGGTAGGGATGAACCGGAAAAGGAATAAAACCTTCAGATCCGTCCGATGTTTTACATTACGTAGTTTTTTTCCGAATGTACCAGCCTTGGGAAAATTTGCAAGTTTTTTAGACCCTTCGCTATTCTGATTCAATTTTTATTTCAAAGATTAATATTTCCATTCAGGTCCAATGGAGATAGAACGATCGGCGCCGCGAAAATGCGCGTCGGACGATCGTGGAAGCTTGCGATCAGGTATCAGGAATCAGAGGACAGGAATCAGATCAGTCAGCGGTGGCGTTGCCACCGGAGAGAATCAACAAAAACCCGTTCGGTTTTCATCAGATTCCTGATCTCTGACATCTGTCCCCTGATGGGCACGGCGTGCCGTGCCCAAGGTTTCATTCCATTTCCCACCCTGCCTTTATTCCGTCATTCATGCGTTCGCGGAACGTTGGGCTTTGCTTCGCGCAGCCCAACCTATACGTGTTTTTCGGGTTCGTGGCGCTTGAAAAAGCTCCGCGCGCCCCCATTTATCTCACCTTCCGTCAATTTTCATGGAGTTTTCAATGTGCGCCGAAACTCATAGCTTTCAGGCTGAGGTCAAGCAATTACTGAATCTGATGATTCATTCGCTGTACAGCAACAAGGAAATTTTTTTGCGGGAACTGATTTCGAACGCGTCCGACGCCTGCGACAAGTTGCGTTTCGAGGCGCTGGACAATCCGGCGCTTTACGGCGACGACGCCGAGCTGAAAATACGTCTTTCTTTCGACAAGGACGCGCGGACGGTCACGGTTTCGGACAACGGGATCGGTTTGACGCGCGACGAGGCGATCGAGCACCTTGGGACGATCGCAAAATCCGGGACGCAGGAATTTTTCTCGTCGCTGACGGGGGATCAGGCGAAAGACGCGCACCTGATCGGGCAGTTCGGCGTCGGTTTTTATTCTTCGTATATCGTCGCGGACAAAGTGACGGTCGTCTCGCGCCGCGCGGGCGTCGAGGCGGATCAGGCGGTCAAGTGGGAGTCTGCCGGCGAAGGGGAATTTTCGGTCGAAGCGGTCGAAAAAGCGGGACGCGGAACCGACGTGATCCTGCATCTGCGTGAAGAGGAAGACGAATTTCTGTCGGGGTGGAAGCTACGCCAGGTCGTCCGCAAGTATTCCGACCACATCACCTTGCCGATCGTGATGAAAAAGGAAAAATGGGACGAAGAAAAGAAGGCGCAGGTCCTTACCGAAGAAGACGAGACGATCAACCAAGCGTCCGCGCTGTGGGCGCGTCCGAAATCGGAAATCGACGACGAGCAATATAAAGAGTTCTACAAGCACGTCGCGCACGATTTCGAAGACCCTCTGGCTTACACGCACGCGAAGGTCGAAGGAAAGCAGGAATACACGCAGCTTCTGTACATTCCTCAGCACGCGCCCTTCGACCTTTGGGATCGCCAAGCGCGTCACGGCGTCAAACTCTACGTTCGGCGCGTTTTCATCATGGATGACGCCGAGCAACTCATGCCGCTTTATCTGCGCTTCGTTCGCGGTATCGTCGATTCCAACGACCTGCCGCTGAACGTTTCGCGCGAAATCCTCCAGGAATCGCGGGATATTGAGGCGATTCGCGGCGGCTGCGTCAAGCGTGTGCTTTCCCTGCTCGAAGGCATGGCCGACAGCGAGGACGCGGCGGAAAAAGAAAAATACACCCGTTTCTGGACCGAGTTCGGCCAAGTGCTCAAAGAAGGCGTCGGCGAAGACGCGACGAACAAGGATCGCATCGCCAAACTGCTGCGCTTCGCTTCGACGCACGCGGATACGACCGACGAATCGGTTTCGCTTGCGGACTACGTTTCACGCATGAAGGAGGGGCAGGAAAAAATCTATTTCGTGACGGCTGAATCCTTCACTGCGGCGAAAAACAGCCCGCATCTCGAAATTTTCAGGAAGAAGGGGATCGAAGTCCTCCTGCTTTCCGAGCGCGTAGACGAATGGGTCGTCGGATATCTGACCGAATTCGACGGCAAATCCTTGCAATCGGTCGCAAAGGGCGGCCTCGACCTCGGCAAGCTCGAAGACGAGGCCGAAAAGCAGGAAGTCCAGGCGGCGACCGACGAGTACAAGGACTTGATCGAAAAAATCAAGAAGGCGCTCGATGAGAAGGTCAAAGACGTCCGCATTACGCATCGCCTGACGGATTCGCCGTCGTGCATCGTCGTCGACGAGCACGACATGGGGGGCAACCTGGCGCGCATCCTGAAGGCCGCGGGACAGAAAGCCCCGGAAGCCCGACCGATCCTCGAAATCAACCCGAAACATCCGGTGGTGTTGCGCCTCAAATACGAGGGAAGCGACGCCGGATCGCGCTTTGACGACTGGGCGAATCTCCTGCTCGAACAAGCGATGCTCGCCGAAGGCGGCACGCTCGACGACCCCGCCGGTTTCGTCAAGCGGATCAACGCGCTGATGCTCGAGATGTCGGGCGGGCACTGAGGGCGGGCAGAGCAGGGCGATCGACCCCATGAAAAATGTGACGCGGGTGTCCGAGAGCCTTGCCGGCCTGCCGCCGATCATCGACGCCTCGGTCGAGACGCTGATTCTCGGGAGCTTTCCTTCGCCGGCGTCGCTCGCCGCACGGCAGTATTACGCGCATCGGCAAAATCAGTTCTGGCGGATCATGGGCGCGCTCTTGGGCGAAGCGCTGACCGGGTTCGATTACCCCGAAAAACAGCGCGCCCTGCTGCGGCACGGGGTCGGCGTCTGGGACGTCTATCGCCGCTGCGCGCGCGAAGGCGCGCTTGACTCCGCGATCAGAGCGGCGGAGCCGAACGATTTTTCCGTTCTGCGTGAAGTGGCGCCGCGTTTGAAGCGCGTGTGTTTCAACGGAAAAACCTCGGGAAAATTCGAGCGCTGGTTTTCGGAAAACGCTTACGCGACGCGCGTTCTGCCGTCGACGAGCCCCGCCTATACCCTCGCGTTTGAAGAGAAGATGAAACGCTGGGGGGAAGGGGTTCAGGGATCAGGAATCAGATGTCAGGAATCAGATGAAAACCGATCGGTTTTTGGTTGTTCTTCTCCGGCGGCGAAGTCGCCGCTAACTGATCTGATACCCGATCCCTGATTCCTGATACCTGATCTTGGTGCCTTTTTCGCTCTTTGAGCCTTTTGCCGGGCTTTGCATTGCTCGACATTCTTGGCCTTCGAGCAATCTCTCGTTGCGCGCCGCCGCGGCTTGGCCGGCGGAGCGGCCTCTTCGGCCTCCGGCGCGAGTCCGGGCGCGCCCGGTACGCCGGCGGGACCCAACTGCGCGAACGCGCTCGTCGAGGACAGAAAAGCGAGGAAAAACACTGCGAATATGGACTTTTTCATGGGGACACTCCGTTCGATCAAAAGCCGCCCGTCGCGCGACCTTATGCGGATTGTATCGGGCGCGCGCATTTTGTACAGAGTAATTTACCGTGTTGGGACGCAGATTCCTTCTATTCAGAGCTATGGGGTGAAATGTGTACGCCGTTTCGTGAGCGTTCATCCGAACGCGCGCAGGGATGTTATAGTATTGCCATTATTTCTCTTTTTCCAATTTTTTCCTTCTTTCTTGCTTCAGAAGGAATTTTTCCGAAAATCTTTTCATGCCTAAACAAGCGCGGGAACCCGTACATAACGAACACCGTTTGACCTTGGGCGAAATGCTCGGTTATCTGGAAGAAGACGGCATGATCAGCAATCAGGCCTCGGAGGCGCTGATTGCCGAATCCCGCTTGAAAAGGGTCACAGACCACCCGCTGACGATCATCGCCGAGCGAAAGTGGAAGTCGCTCGTTCCCCCGAACCGCGAGCTGACGCTCGAATACCTGAGCGAGTGGTTCGCCGCCCGGATCGGCCTGGGATACTTCCACATCGACCCCCTGAAGATCGACTTCACCGCGGTGACCGAAGTCATGTCCAGCGCGTACGCGACGCGCTTCGGCGTTTTGCCTGTTCAGGTTTTCGCCGAAGAAGTCGTCGTCGCGACGATAGAACCCTTTCTGCGTGACTGGGAAAGGGAAATCAAGGCGATCATCAAAAAAAACATCCGCCGCGTGTTCGCCAACCCGCAGGATGTCGCGCGTTATCTCGTCGAGTTCTACAATCTGGCGCGTTCGGTCAAGAAGGCCATGCAGCAAGGGGGCGACTCCGGCGGAATCTCTTCGTTCGAGCAACTCGTCGAACTCGGGCGCAGCAACAAGCAGTTCGACGCGAACGACCAGCATATCGTCAACATCGTCGATTGGCTGTGGCTGTACGCCTTCGAGCAGCACGCAAGCGACATCCACATCGAACCACGGCGCGAATTCGGCGTCGTGCGCTTTCGGATCGACGGCGTGCTGCACCAGATATACCAGGTACCGATGAGCGTGATGACCGCGATGGTCAGCCGTATCAAACTCCTGGGACGCATGGACCTGGTCGAGAAACGGCGCCCGCAGGACGGCCGGATCAAAACGCGCTCCGCCGATGGGCAGGAGGCGGAACTGCGCCTGTCGACGATGCCGACCGCTTTCGGCGAAAAGCTCGTCATGCGGATTTTCGACCCAGAAGTGCTCGTCCGCGATTTCACCGACCTCGGCTTTTCTGCTGACGACCAAGCCAACTGGAAGGCGATGTCGGGAAGCCCGAACGGAATCATCCTCGTGACCGGGCCGACGGGGTCGGGGAAAACGACGACGCTCTATTCGACGCTGAAGCATCTGGCGACGCCGGCCGTCAATGTCTGCACGATCGAAGACCCGATCGAAATGGTCGAACCCGCGTTCAACCAGATGCAAACGCAGAGCGCGCTCGACCTCGATTTTGCCCAAGGCGTCCGCGCCCTGATGCGGCAGGACCCGGATATCATCATGATCGGCGAAATCCGGGACCGTGAAACGGCGGAAGTCGCGATTCAGGCGGCGCTGACCGGCCACTTGGTCCTTTCGACCCTGCACACCAACGACGCACCGTCCGCGATCGCGCGCCTCGTCGACCTGGGTTTGCCGCCTTATCTGATCAGCGCGACGCTTCTGGGCGTCATGGCGCAGCGTCTCGTGCGCGTCCTGTGCACGAACTGCAAGAAGCCCGCGCCGATCACGTCGGAAGAAGATACGCTCTGGGATCACCTCGTCTCGCCGTGGAAAGCCAACCGCCCGACGCAGTTCTACCACCCCGTCGGCTGCCTCGATTGCCGCATGACCGGCTATCGCGGCCGGGTCGGGATTTACGAAATTCTCCTGCTTTCCAAGGAAATCAAGCAAGCGATCGTCGACGGCGCCGACATCGAGAAAATCCGCGACATGGCGTACCGAACCGGGATGAAACCCCTGCGAATTTCCGGCGCGATGAAAATCGTCGCGGGAATCACGACGCTTTCCGAAGTCTATAAGGTCGC
>JAISDL010000112.1 GCA_031264825.1 Accumulibacter sp.
GTGTCGTTTGCTTCATGCCCTGCCTCCCCGTGTGAATATGGTCAACGAGTGTCATTATAGCGAGGGAAAAATGCGGATACAAAGGAAATTTCAAGCATAGGTTGGGGTGAGCGGAGCGATGCCCAACGGGACGAGCGTCATTCCCGCAAAAGCGGCACCGACAACGCGAGATTTTGGCAGGGAACGGAGTGCCTGTCAGGGATCAGGGATCAGGAGACAAGAACCGCGAAACACGGACACGCGCGAAAACGTTTTGCAAATACAGACCTTTCGCGTCTTTCGCGCCTTTCGCGGTTGAAATCGGTTTTCAGCGGAAACCCATGCGCCTGCGGAATCGTTGGGCATTGCTTCGCTCATACGCATACGGAATCGTTGGGGTTCGCTTCGCTCACCGCCAACCTTTACCGCCGATTGGGCACGGCACGCCGTGCCCCTACAAGGCCTTTCGCGTCTTTCGCGTTTTTCGCGGTTGAAATCGGTTTTCATCCGATCCCTGATCCCATCATTCATACGCCTGCGGAATCGTTGGGGTTCGCTTCGCTCACCACCAACCTATACCGCCTAAACCTATACCGCCGCTGGGCACAGCACGCCGTGCCCCTACACCTCTGACCCCTGACATCTGATCCCTGATCCCCTGATAGGATAAACTAGAGGGGAACCGTTTGCCGGTTTCGATCTGAAATTCACTACAGGGAATTGAATCAATGACCGACACTCTGCGCCGCTTTTTTTTCGACGATCTCGACATCCGGGGTGCCGTCGTCCGTATCGACGCCGTCTGGCGGGCGCTCCTCGCGGGGCGCAACTATCCCGGCCCCGTCGCGCGTCTCTTGGGCGAGATGTGCGCGACGGCGCTCCTCCTTGCCGACAATCTCAAACACCCCAGCCGCCTGTCGATCCAGTCGCGCGGGAGCGGGCCGGTCTCGCTGCTCGTCGTCGATTGCAGCGAAGCGCGGAACATCCGCTGCATGGCGCATTACGGGAAAATCACCGCAACGTCGAATCCCGTCGAACTGCTCGGTCGCGGCCAGCTTGCGATCTCGCTCGACCAGTCCTCGTTGCGCGAACCTTACCAGAGCATCGTTCCCCTGACGGGAAAAATGCTCGCCGAGGTCTTCGAGCACTATCTGAAACAGTCCGAGCAACTCGTCTCGCGCTTTTTCCTCACGGCGACACCGACGGGCGCAGCCGGACTCTTCATTCAAAAAATGCCCGGCGCGGACGAACGCGACCCCGACGGGTGGACGCGCGTCGAAGCGCTCGCCTCAACCGTCCAGCCCGCCGAATTGCTCGGCTTGCCGTCGGAAGAACTGCTCGGTCGGCTTTTTCTCGACGAGACGGTTCGCGTCTTCGACGAAAAACCCGTGACGCACGACTTTCCGAAAGACTGGGACAAGGTGCGCAACATGCTTCGAACGCTCGGCCGCGAGGACGTTTACGCGACGCTCCAAAAAAGTGGCGTCATCGTCATCCGCGACGACCTCGCCAACCACGAGTACCGCTTCGACAAGGCGTCCGTCGACGAGATTTTCAGCAATATACCGCCAACGTCGCTCGCGCGGCACTGAGCAGGGATCAGGAGACAGGAGACAGATGTCGGGAGACAGAGAATTCTTGCGGCCTTCGGCCTATCAGGTATCAGATGTCAGGAATCAGGGATCAGATCGGTGAGCGACGGCTTCGCCGCCGGAAAAAATCAACGAAACACCGATCGGGAACCCCTTCCCCAACCCTCCCCATCCCTTCCCTGCAAACCCTTCCCCATCCCTATCCTTATCAGGGGAGGGAGCCACGTTTCTCCCCTGCCTGACAAAATAGATACCGAGAATGGGTTTTCTGAAACGCTTTCTGCTTGACACATACTAAGTATACTTATTATAATTATATTTATTTCGAGCTTGCCGAGAAGTCAGGAAACGAGGGGGTAAAAATAATTGGAATTTCCATCCGACCGATTCAGAAAAAACGCGGACGCTTCCACGGGCTTGGTCTTTATCCGCGTGTTCAACAAGTGGCATACCACGATCAGGAACGAATTGCGGAAGATCGGACTCACACACCCGCAATTTGTCGTGATGACAGTCCTGAATTTTTTGGCGCAATCGGAGGAATTTGTATCGCAGGCGAGTATCGCAAAAATGGCGGATATGGATGTGATGTCCGTATCGCAAATCCTAAGGGGTCTGGAAGCGCATGATTTTTTGGCGCGAAGCACCAATCCCAAAGACACGAGAGCCAACGCCATCCGGCTTTTGGAAAAAGGCCGGGAAGCCATACGGCTCGCGCTCCCGATCGTAGAGAAAATCGACGAGGATTTTTTCGGTGTTTTATTGGACGACGAAACGGTCTTTCGGGATTTTCTCCACAGGCTGAGCTGATTTCATCAAACCACACCAGAGACGAAAACAAATGGACAAAAAAAAGGAATTTGAAAAAATCATGGGAAAAGCGGAGCGGATCGCGCTTGCGTCGGCCGTCGATGATACCCCCAACGTGAGGATCGTGAATTTTGTTTTCTCGACTTCCGAAAAGGCCTTGTATTTTGTGTCTACGAAAGGTGATCCAAAAGAAGCGGAGTTTTCAAAAAACAGCAAGGTCGCATTCACGACGATTCCCACGAGAGGGCTGGCGCACGTCCGGGTACATCACGCGACCGTTGCCAAAAGCAAAAAGTCCATCTTCGACGTGGCGGATATTTTTATCGCAAAAATGCCGTGGTACAAAGAGAATTTCGAACAAAACGGGAATACATTGGATTTGTACGAGATCCGTTTTACGGCGGTGATGTATATCCCCGGACCCGATAAAGCCTTTCAGGTGAATTTATGAGCGAGCACACGGCCCCCAATGACGACATGCCCACCGAGATTGATTTCTCGAAGGGTGCGTGCGGCAAGTTTTTCCACTCTGGTGCCAAGCTGATTCCTTTTCCAGTTCATTCATACCGAGAAGACGAGCCGCAGACAGTACAGGTAGTACGGCAAGGCGAAGTCGACAAAGGGATGGATGAACTGGAAATGGAATGAGGACGTAGAGATTCGGAATCTCGGTCAGTGAATCGCCCAGCGAATCAATCTCGCGATGTACGATGTATTGACCAATACACGATATTGACTTCTGTGTGGAGTATTCTATATCCTTGCCAAGAATAAGTGTTGATGCCTTTCAGAAACTACACTTTGGATTTTTGCGAGATTAACATGCAAGCAAAGGCGTTCATTATGCCGGAGGAGACTCTCTGTAAAGCCCCAGCGCTGGCGCCGGTAGATGCGTCCATATGAGCATCCCCGATCTGGACGTAACTTGGGATACCACGAAGGCGCGATCGAACATCGCCGAGCATGATGTCACTTTCACCCAAGCGGCAACGGTCTTGCTCGACCCGCTGGCCTTGACGGTGTTCGATGAGGAGCACAGCGAAACCGAGGAACGATGGTTTACGCTGGGTTGGGCAAGCGAAGGCAAGCTACTGGCGATCTCCCATACCTACCGGTCGACCGGCCCTGCCAGCGCACAGGTACGCATTATTTCGGCGCGGGAAGCCACGCGCCACGAACGTGAGCAGTACGAGAACGAATCCCGATAGGTGACATCATGAGCAAGCACATGGCCCCCGACGACGACATGCCCACCGAGATTGATTTCTCGAAGGGTGCGCGCGGCAAGTTTTTCCAACCCGGCGCCAAGCTGAATCTTCCGGTATATCTCGATGATCAAGTGCAATCCCGCCTCGCCGCGCTTGCCGATGTCAAGGGCGTGGACTTCTCGGTGCTGGTCAACAACCTGCTCAGGAAAGATATCGAGTTGATCGAAATAGCGCGCTAGCCGACGCGCCGTACCCCTACGCACAAATCAGCGCCTGCTCCGTGACGAAATTCCTTCGTACCAGTAGCGCGGTCTGTCTTGCCTCCACGCGCTCGCGTGTAAAGATTCCGAGCCGTCGGGGACGGCGGGCACGGCGGTAAATCTCAGGCGAATCGCGCCGTCGCGGTCGGTTCGCCAGACGCGGCTCGCGCCGTAGCGCACGAGCACTTCGGGACGGGGATGGCCGAAACGGTTGCGGTAGCCGGCGGAGACGATCGCTTCCTGGGGCGCGACGGCGGCAACGAAGGCCGGCGACGACCCGCCCCGGCTGCCGTGGTGCGGGACGACGAGCGCCGTGGCGCGCAAATCCTTTAAGCTCGACCGCGCGATGAGCCGCTTTTCGTCGGCGGTCTCGATGTCTCCGGTCAGCAAAAGGCTTCCCGAAGCGGTCGAGACGCGCAGGACGCAGCTTAAGTTATTCGGTTTTTTCGATTTCACCGCGTAATCGCCTTTCAGCGGATGCAGGAAGCTGAATCGCACGCCGTCCCACTCCCATTCGCGCGTTCCTTCTCCGTCGGCGGCGCAGCGTTCGCCTTCCGGGAGGTCCATCGAACTCAAGACGCGCCGAACGGGAAACGATGCGCGGATCGTTTCGATGCCTCCGGCGTGGTCCTGGTCACGGTGCGAGACGACCAGCGCGTCGATCCGGTCGACGCCGGAAGCGTACAGGAAGGGGACGATGACGCGCGAGGCGGCGCTCGATTCGGGCGTATAGACGGGACCCGTATCGTAGAGCAGCGTATGCCCCGCCGTCCGGACGACGACCGAAAGCCCTTGGCCGACGTCGAGTACGTCGGCCCAGACCTCGCCCGACGCGGGGGCGTCGGGTCGAAGGAAGAGCGCGGGGAGGAGCAGGAACGCCCCCGCGATCCGTCCGGGGAAGCCGCGCGGCAAGAGGAGCCAAACGACGCCGACGAGCGAGAGCAGCACGGCCCAAAGCGGCGGCGCCGCCTGCCGCCAGAGGGGCCAGACGGCGAGCGCTTCGACGAAGCGCATCAACTGCTCGAACAGCCAATGGTCGAGCGACAGAAACGGCGCCCAAGGGAAGACCGCGAAAACGAGCGTCAGCGGCGTGATGAGAAAGCTGACGAAGGGGATCGCCAGCGCGTTGACGAGCGGTGACACCAGGGAGAATTGCCGGAAAAAAATGAGGAGTAGCGGCAAGGTTCCGAGCGTGACGCCCCACTGCGCGGCGCCCCATTGCGTAAATACGCCTCGCCACCATCCTCGCCACCCGTCGCGTCCGCGCGTTCCGGCGACGCGCGCGCTCCCGACGAAGAAGAGAAAAACGACCGCGCCGAAAGACAGCCAGAAACCCGGTGACAAGACCGCCCAAGGGTCGAGAAGCAGTACCGCGAGCAGGGCCGACAAGAGCGTTCGCGCCGCGCCGAAGTTCTTCCCGGACATCAGCGAGAGCACGACGACCGTCAACATATAGAAGGTGCGCTGCGCGGGGACTTCAAAACCCGCGAGGAGCGCGTAGAAAAACGCGGCGAGCCAGCCCGCGACAAGGCCCGCCTTTTGCGCCGGCGCGTGGAACATCAGCCGGGGAAAGCGCCGCCACGCGCGGCTGACGAGCCAGCCGAAGAGCGCGCCGACCATCGTGACGTGCAGGCCGGAGATGCTGACGAGGTGCGTAATCCCCGTTCGGCGGAAAACTTCCCATTGCGCCGGCGTGATCGAGCGCTGGTCGCCGATCGCCAGCGCGACGAGGACGCCGACGTAGGACGCGCTGGGCAGCGCCGCGAAGAAGCGCGCGCGAATCCGGTCGCGGAAGGATTCGAGCGCGTACCCGGGACGCGGAACGAAGGCGTCGAGCATTTCTCCGACCCTTGCGCGCGTGTCGATCAACCCCGTCGCCCGAATCCCGCGTTCGAGCATCCACGCCTCGTAGTCGCTTCCGTGGGGATTCGCGTTACCGTGGGGGCGCCTCAAGCGCACGGAGAAGCGCCATCGCTCGCCGGGGTGAAACAGCGCGGCGGAGGGGTCGAAAAAAGACCCGGCGACGGATTGTCTCGGCGTGTCGGCGGATTCCTCGCCGCTCGCCGTCGGGGGGTTCTTCGCCGCTTTTCTCATCGCGCCGGTACGCGGACGGTACCACGACAGCATGATCCGTCGGGGGACGCGCGCGCCTTCGGTCTGTACCGACTCGACGTCGAAGGCGAAGCGCGCTCCCAACGCCGAACGCGCGGGCATCGCGGCGACGACTCCGGTGAGTTCTATCGTCCGCGTCTCCCACTCTTCCGGCAGTGCGTCGGCCAAGCGGTAATGCGCCGTCCCCGCCGCCCACGCGAAGCCGAGCAAGAACCCACTCAATCCGCCGAATCCGCCGAAAAACCGGGCGTGGAAAAAAGCGCGGGAGACAAGCGAGGTTTCGTCGCGTCCCCGGAAGGCGTCGAGCGCGGGAAATGCAAGGAGCGCGAACCCGGCAACAAAGAGGACGCCGACCCACGCGAGCGGCGGCAATGTCCCTTGAAACTGGAGGAGGAAGACGCCGGCGGCAAAGGCAAGGATGAACGAGCGCATACGCGAAAGCGGGAAACGCCTTCAAACGAGAGAATTTCAAGTATACTGCGTCGTTTGTGTCCTTCTCCAGTTTCATGGATTCCGATTCGAGCCTCGCTTCCGATTCTACCGGCTTCCCCGCCGACCTTTTGCGCGACGTTTCAAAACGACGGACTTTCGCGATCATTTCGCACCCGGACGCGGGAAAGACGACGCTGACCGAAAAACTCCTTCTTTTCGGCGGAGCCATCCAGCTCGCCGGGACGGTCAAAAGCCGCAAAAGCGCGCGCCACGCGACGTCCGACTGGATGGAGGTCGAGAAGCAGCGCGGAATCTCGGTCACAAGCTCCGTCATGCAGTTCGAATACAACGGGCATATGATCAATCTGCTCGATACGCCGGGTCACGAGGATTTCTCGGAGGACACGTACCGCGTTCTGACCGCCGTTGATGCCGCCGTCATGGTCATCGACGCGGCGAGGGGCGTCGAGGCGCAGACGATCAAGCTGCTCAACGTCTGCCGGATGCGCAACACGCCGATCATCACCTTCATCAACAAGCTCGACCGCGAAGTCCGTGAGCCTTTCGACCTGCTCGAAGAAATCGAGTCGATCCTGAAAATCGAGTGCGCGCCGCTCACCTGGCCGATCGGCATGGGCAAGACCTTTCGCGGCGTTTACGACCTTGCCGACGACTCTCTGCTACGCTTTCTCCCCGGCGAGGATCGGCGTACCGAGGCCGAAAAAATCCGGGGGATTTCCAACCCCCTCCTCGACCGCGATTTCCCGCTCGAAGTCTCCAAACTCCGCGAAGAAGTCGAACTGATCCGCGCGGCGAGCCGCCCCTTCACGCTCGACGACTTTCTGTCGGGCACGCAGACGCCCGTTTTTTTCGGGTCGGGAATCAACAACTTCGGTGTCCGGGAAATCCTCCAGGCGCTGCTCGACTGGGCACCGCCGCCCCAGCCGCGCGACGCCGGAGCGCGGCGCGTCTCACCTGCCGAAAAATGCTTTTCGGGTTTCGTCTTCAAAATCCAGGCGAATATGGACCCGAAGCACCGCGACCGCATCGCTTTTTTGCGCGTCTGTTCGGGGCGCTATTCACCCGGAATGAAAGCGAAGCTCGTCCGCGCCGACCACGAGATCAAACTCGCCAACGCGCTGACCTTCATGGCGAACGAGCGCGTCCTGATGGACGACGCCGTCGCGGGCGACATCATCGGGATCCACAACCACGGCCAGCTTCATATCGGCGACACGCTGACCGAGGGCGAAAAGCTCGGTTTCAAGGGGATTCCGTATTTCTCGCCCGAACTCTTTCGCGCCGCGCGTCTGCGCGACCCGCTCAAAAACAAGCAGTTGCAGAAAGGCTTGCAGGAACTCGGCGAAGAGGGCGCGATCCAGGTTTTTGAAAACCTCGCGAGCGGCGCTTTGCTGCTCGGCGCGGTCGGCACCCTGCAATTCGAGGTCGTCGCACAACGCTTGCAGAACGAATACCGCGTCGACGCGGTTTTCGAACCCGTGGACATCTACACGGCGCGCTGGCTGACTTTTCCCGACGAAGCCGTGAAGCGCGATTTCGAGCGCGAACAGCAACACCGCATGGGACGCGACGTCGACGGGAACCTCGTCTATCTGGCCAACACCCGCTATAATCTCGAAGTCGTTCAGGAGAAATGGACGAAGGTCGGTTTCCACGATTCCCGCGAGCACGGCCAGCGCTTCGACTGAACTTGGCAGCGCGAGCAATCGAAATGACAAAATCGTTTTCACTCCTCTTGCTCTATCAGCTTGCCGGCGAAGCGATCGTCCGCTTCATGAAACTTCCGATCCCCGGCCCCGTCGTCGGGATGATTCTCCTGCTCGCCACCTTGATGTGTCACCGGCGCGCCGCGAAAGACTTCAGGGAAGGCGCGGCGGTACTGCTGCAACACCTCTCTCTTTTCTTTGTCCCCGCCGGCGTCGGCGTGATCGTGCACGTCTCGCGGATCGCCGACGAATGGCTGCCGATCACGCTCTCGATCGTCGTCAGCACCTTTGCGGGAATGGCCGTCACCGTCTGGGTGCTCAAGGCGATGACCGCCCGACGCGGCGCCGGAGAAGCGCGATGAACAGCGAAACCCTTGCGGAGGTCTGGACGGCGCTCTCGCAATCGAGCCTCTTCAGCCTGACGCTGACGATGGCGATTTACCTCGTCTCGATCGAAATATACAAGCGTTGCAATTACAACACCTGGGCAAGCCCGACGTCGCTGACGATCATCTTCGTCGCCGTCTTTCTCGTCGTCGCGCGGATTCCCTACCCCCGGTTTTTCGAAGGCGCGCAATTCATTCATTTCCTCCTCGGCCCGGCGACCGTCGCGCTCGCCGTTCCGCTCTTCGACCATTGGAAGCGGCTGGCGAGCATGGCTTTCCCTTTGCTCGTCGCCCTCGTCGCCGGCTCGGCGACCGCCGCGGGTTCGGCGATGCTGATCGCCCACATGCTCGGCGCGTCGCGCGAAATCGTCGTCTCGGTCGCGCCGAAATCGGTGACGACGCCGATCGCGATGGGGATATCCGAGCAAATCGGCGGCATCCCCTCGCTGACCGCCGTATTCGTCGTCCTCACGGGGTCGCTCGGCGCCGTCGGCTTCCCGCTTCTTTTCAAATGGATGAAATCGAACGACGCGGCGGCGGAGGGCTTCGCCATCGGCGTCACCTCGCACGGCTTCGGCACGGCGCGCGCCTTTCTCATCAACGAAGAAATGGGCGCGTTCTCCGCGCTCGGGATGGGTCTCAACGGGATTCTTTCTGCCATCGCGCTGCCGCTCAT
>JAISDL010000186.1 GCA_031264825.1 Accumulibacter sp.
CTCAATACGCAAGGCTCGACGATGAGCGAGGAACAGTCCGAAATCGTACGCGAGCTGCTCGACGAGGAGGGCGAACGATGAGACCCGTCAGACTGACGATGAGCGCCTTCGGTTCCTACGCCGACGCGCAGACGCTGGAACTTGCCGAACTCGGAGCGAGCGGGCTGTATCTCATCACGGGGGAAACGGGTTCGGGCAAGACGACCGTCTTCGACGCGATCTCGTTTGCGCTGTTCGGCAAGGCGAGCGGTTCCGGGCGTGACGACTATGTCATGCTCCGTTCGGACTTCGCGGGAGAAAAGGCGAAAACCTACGTCGAACTCGACTTCGTTTCCGGCGGAAGTCTTTACCGGATAAAGCGCGGCATCCGAAAAGCCGGAGGGCAGGAAGTCGACCTGGTTTTGCCCGACGGCACGACGTGGAACAAGCGCAAAGACGTCGATCAGAAAATTGCCGACGTCGTCGGGCTCGACCGCGAGCAATTCGCCCAGATCGCGATGATCGCGCAGAACGATTTTTTGCGCTTTCTGCAAAGCGGGACCGACGATCGCCTGAAGATTCTGAGGCGCATTTTCGATACGGCGGCGCTGATGCGCTTCCAGGAACGGATCAAGGAGCGGGTCAAGTGCGAGAGCGAAAAACGCGCTCGGCTGATCCACGATTTTGAACGTCACGAAGTCGACGTTTACAGGCGCGGCGAGCGCTTTGCCGAATGGGAAGCGCAGATCAAGGCCGACCGGGTGGAAGTGACGAGGGCCGACCGAAAGCTCGTCGAATACGACAAGGCGAAAGAAAAACTCGCCGCCGCGCTCGCGCTCGCCGAGGAATTGAGCAAGAAGTTTTCCGAACTCTCGAAGGTTTTGGCCGCGCTCGAAAAACACGCGGGGATGTCCGATGAAATCGGTGCGCTCAAACGGCGCGCGTCGCGCGGAGAGACCGCTTTGCGAAAAGTCAAACCGCATTCCGACGAGGCGCAAAAGACGGCGGCGAATCTCGTTGCCGCGCGCAAAGCCTTGGCTGAAGCCAAAGAGCAGGAAAACGCCGCGCGCGCCGAGTTGGAGCGGGCGGCAAAAGCGGTTGCCGAACTGGCGCCGCTCACCGACGCACAGTCCGCTTTTGCCGCGCTCACGAAGGAATGCGAAGTAGCCGACGAGAGGCTGAAAAAGCTGAACCGCTTGCGGGCAGGGCGCGATGAAATCAGCGGTAAACAAACTGTCCTCGTTTCGGAAAAATCCGAACTCGCCGCCGCGCTCAAAATCCTGAGCGAGTTGCCGCCGGTCGCGGACCGACAAAGCGCGCTCGATCGTTTGGTAAAAAAACTGGACACGGCAAAGGACGCGCTCGCAAAACTCACCGCGCTCCAAGGCATGTTTGGGGTGATTCAAAAGAAAGGGGGCGAGTTGCGCGCGGCGCAGTCGGTTTTTGAATCGGTCAGCGCCGATTTCGCCGAGGCCGACGGCAAGCTTAAGGCGCTGGAAGAAGCGTTTTTCCGCAGTCAGGCGGGAATCCTCGCAAGCGGACTCACCGACGGCGAGCCTTGCCCTGTCTGCGGTTCCAAAAAACACCCCGCGCCCGCCGCGCTGTCTGGAGACGATGTGAGCGAAACGAGGCTCAAGAAGTCGAGGGATTCAAAGGAAAAAGCGGCGGAAAAACGCGAGAATCAATCGAAGGTGTGCGCTTCCCTCAAGACGGAAGTCAAAACGCTCGCCGAGCGATTCATCGCCGATTTGTCGGCACAGATTCTTCACACGCCGAACACTCCGAACGTTTCGCTCGAAACGGGGGGTGCCTTGCTCGACGAGAAAATCAAGGCGACGGAATCGGCGCTCCGCACCCTCGCCAAAAAAAAGGCGTCCGCCGAAAAAGAACTCTCCGAACTCAAGGCCAAGTCGGACGACGCGGCGAAGAAGCGCGACACGCTTTCTCCGAAGGTCGTTTCACTGCAAAGCGAAGTCGATACGCTCGTCAAAAGATTCATTGGCGATTTCAGGGAATATTCGCCGGAAACCACTTGGAAGACCTCGGAAAAAGAGCTTGCGGAACTGTGTTCGCGTACAAAAGGCGACGCCGACGCATTGGGCGCCCGGAAGAAGGTCGACAAGAAGGCGCTTGCCGACCTCACCGAAAAATGCGACGCCGCCGCAAAACGGAACGTCAAGGCCGAATCCGCCGTGAAATCCGCCGCTACCTTGTTTTCCGAGCGGAAGGCGAACGAGCGAAAGCAAGGCGAACTCGGCGCTCTGGCGCAAGCCGCGTTTGAGGAGGCCTTGCGGAGCAACGGTTTTGCCGACGGCGCCGAGTACGCCGCCGCTCTCATCCCGGAGGACACGCTCGCCGTCCTGGTGAAGCAGTTGTCGGACTACGATAAAAACGGCGAACAGTTGCGCCGCGACCTCGAACGCCTGAAAGGGGAAACCGCCGAAAAAGAGCGCCCGGATCTGGAACAACTGAAAGCAAAGGCCGACGCGGCCAAGTCCGAATCGGCGGCGCTCCGTGAGAAGCGCGACGAACTCAAGCGCCGCCTGAATAAAACGGAAAGTGCGTTGCAAGAACTCCGCCGCGCCGCCGCCGATTTTGAAAAGGTCGAAAGAACCTACGCCGCCGTAAAACAGTTGTCGGATACGGCGAGCGGCAAGCTCGACTTTGAAACCTACGCGCAGATGGCCTACTTCGAGCGCGTGCTCCGCGCCGCCAACCTGCGGCTGAAACGGATGAGTCAGAACCGTTATACCTTGCTCCGGAAAAAGGAAAGCGGCGACCGGCGCTCCAAAACGGGTCTGGAGATCGAAGTGCTCGACGCCTACACAGGCAAGGCGCGTTCGGCCAACAGCCTGTCGGGCGGCGAATCGTTCATGGCGTCGCTCTCGCTGGCGCTGGGCTTGTCCGACGTGGTCCAGCAGAACGCGGGCGGTATTCGCCTCGACGCAATGTTCATCGACGAAGGCTTCGGCTCGCTCGACGCCGACGTCCTGGAACTTGCCGTCAGGATACTCTCGGAGATGACCGGCGGCGGGCGGATCATCGGGATCATCTCGCACGTCGCCGAGCTGCGCGAGCGGATCGACAAACAGGTGCGGGTAGAAAAAACGACCGCCGGGAGCCGGATCAGTCTGGCGATTCAGTGATAAGTCATAAATATGGATGGAATAAAAATGAAAAATGGAAGCGTGCCCCAGCGTCAGGCGTCGTCATTCTCCGTTACCCCTGTGGCGAATGAGAAGACCTCGCCGTTTGAGGTGTTGACGCCCAATGAAACCACTCTTGCGGCCATGCGTGAGGCACGCGCCGGCAATCTCAAGAGCTTCGACAGCGTTGAGGCATTGATGGCTGACTTGCATGCGGAAGATTGAACTCACCGGGCAGTTCAATCCGCCCGCGCGAGCTTGAGTGCGTTTTGCACGATCGTCTGGCCGTGCGTCGTCAAAATCGATTCGGGGTGGAACTGCACGCCGTAGACCGCCAACGTCCGGTGCGCGAGTGCCATGATATGGCCGTCGCAGCGCGCGATGACGTCGAAGGCGTCCGGTGCCCTCTCGACGACGAGCGAATGGTAGCGCCCGACGTCGAAAGTGCCGGGGAGTCCGTTGAACAGCGGGTGCCGGTCGTGCCGGAGCGTCGATTTCTTGCCGTGGACGATCGTGCTCGCGGGGCCGATTTTTCCGCCGAAAGCCTCGGCGATCGCCTGGTGGCCGAGGCAGATTCCGAAAAGCGGAAAGACTCCGGCAGCCTTCTGTACGAGTTCGATCGAACATCCCGCGTTTGAAGGCCGTCCCGGGCCGGGGGAGAGGACGATCATCGCCGAATTCTTTTCGGAAGCGATCTTCAGAACGCGCTCCGCGCCGATGTCGTTGCGATAGACGTCGACCGTCGCATCGAGCCGGGAAAGCGCGTCGACGAGGTTGAAGCTGAACGAATCGAAATTGTCGATCATGAGAATATGTGTCATTTTTTTCTCCTCTGTGTCATTTCAATACCGGGCGCGTCGACGCGATCGCGCGCAACACCGCCTCGGCCTTGCGGCGCGTTTCGTCGGCTTCGAGTATCGGGACGGAATCGTGGACGACCCCCGCGCCGGCGCGAACGCTCGCCGTCCCGTTTTCGACGAGCGCGGCGCGAATGACGATCGCTGTATCAAAGCTGCCGTCGCCACGCAAATACCCGATCGCGCCGCCGTAATGTCCGCGGCGTTTCCCCTCGTGTTCCCTCAAAAGCTGCATCGCGCGGATTTTCGGCGCGCCCGTCAGCGTTCCCATATTCATGCTCGCCTGGTAGGCGTGCAGCGCGTCGAGGTCGTCGCGCAGCGTCCCGGTCACGCGCGAGACGAGGTGCATCACGTGTGAATAGCGTTCGGTGCGAATAA
>JAISDL010000103.1 GCA_031264825.1 Accumulibacter sp.
AGGATCGCGTCGAAATCTACCGTCCTCTGATCGCCGACCCGAAAGAAGTCCGAAAACAGCGCGCCGCCGAAGGAAAAACGATGAAAAAGGGCGTGGGCGAGGCGGGCGGTGAAAAGTAATTTCGGTATTTCATACCAATGATAATGCGATTGATGTAAAGTATGAGTTTGGCGCGTTTTCCGGGTTTGCCGAAAAACCGCGCCTGCGGCGTCGTGGCCGAGCGCTCGTTCCGTTTCCAAAGCGTCCGCGCGGGAGAATGCGAGTCGCGGGAGAGCGGGGCCTTGAGCGGGTGCTGCAAGGTCGCGCTGAACGGTCGCTGGCGGTTTGAAAAGGAATCACAGGGAACGAAAAGCACAACAAGATCGAGAGACGGATACAGGAGGATTTATACATGGAACAGACGAGCGGCGCCGGCTATTCGCACAAAACCCTGACGGCGGATCAGATCGTTCGGGTACGGATACTTTCGCGCCTGGAAGAAATCGACGCCGAAAGCACACGTCCGCTGCGCGCGGTGATGGTAGGCAGGGCGACGGACGCGGACCACGAAAAACTGCAAATGCTGGATACCGAAGCGAATACCTTGCGCACGGAACTGTCCGGCTTGCTGGCTTCCCTGTCGCTATAGCTTTATTCCTGTCCGGCCCGCTTCACGCGCGTTGGCGCACGGAGCGGGTCGCTTTGGGACTCGCCTGAATCGGCGGGGTGTTCGGTCTACTGACAGTTTTTGTCCATTTCCTGCTGCATTTCCTGGATTTCCTGCGCCCGCTGATTGTCGTCAAGGAAGTAACGTTCCCCCTTGTCGTCCCGCATGGCGATGCGCTCACCCGACTGGAAAGTCCGCATCCGGTTGGTCAGCCCCGTGCAGTATTTTTTCTGCTGCTGAGCCTGTTGCTCATTCTTTTGCTGCTTTTCAGCGTTTTCCTGGGCTTCCTTCCTGCGCTTTCGGAATTCGAGTTCCTGTTCCGCCAGCGATTTGTTTTCCGACGCGGAAGAACTGGAATTCGCGGAAGACGCGCCCCCCTCGATCTTGCGCGCCTGCTGCGCGTCCGTCGGGGGCTTGTCGGAAATGATGGTTTTTCCGCTCGAGTCCTTCCATTGATAAATCTGAGCCTGAGCGAGCGCCGAGACGAGCAGCGCGGCGAATAGAAAAACGAAGCGTTTCATAAATGTCCTCTGAAACCAAGGGTTAGGAGCATACGATATAATACCACCTTCGTAACCCCGGATTATAGACCATGCGTGTGATTCGACGTGCGCTTACTTTTGACGATGTCCTTCTGCTTCCTGCCCATTCGTGTGTTTTGCCGCGAGAAGTCGACCTGAAAACCCGGCTGACGCGCAATATCTCGATCAACATCCCCCTCGTTTCCGCCGCGATGGATACCGTGACCGAAAGTCGCCTCGCCATCGTGCTGGCGCAGGAAGGCGGCATCGGCATCATCCACAAGAATTTCAGTCCGAAGGCGCAGGCCGCCGAGGTGGCGAAAGTCAAGCGCTTCGAAGCCGGCGTCCTCAAGGACCCGATAAGCGTTCCGCCGACGATGTCCGTCCGCGAAGTGCTCGAACTGACGCGCCAGCACAAATTTTCCGGTTTCCCCGTCCTCGAAGGGCGCGTCGTCGTCGGGATCGTCACCAACCGCGACATGCGCTTTGAAACGAATCTCGACCAGCCCGTCCGCGCGATCATGACACCGCGCGAGCGCCTCGTGACCGTCAAGGAAGGCTCGACCGTCGAAGAAGGCAAGGCGCTGATCCACAAACACCGTCTCGAGCGCGTTCTCGTCGTCAACGACGCCTTCGAACTCTGCGGGCTGATTACGGTCAAAGACATCATCAAGACGACCGAGCACCCCCTCGCGAGCAAGGACGGTCTCGGAAGGCTGAATGTCGGCGCTGCGGTCGGCGTCGGCGCGGGCACCGAAGAGAGGGTCGAACTCCTCGCCGAAGCCGGCGTCGACGTCATCGTCGTCGATACGGCGCATGGTCACTCGCAGGGTGTCCTTGACAGAGTCCTCTGGGTGAAGAAAAACTTTCCGAAAATCGACGTCATCGGCGGCAACGTTGCGACGGCAGACGGCGCGCGCGCCTTGCGCGACCACGGCGCCGACGGCGTCAAGGTCGGGATCGGCCCCGGTTCGATCTGCACAACGCGCATCGTCGCGGGCGTCGGCGTCCCGCAGATCACGGCGATCCAGATGGCGACCGAAGCGCTCGACGCTGCCGATGTCCCCGTACTCGCCGATGGCGGCATTCGCTATTCGGGCGACATTTGCAAGGCGATCGCCGCCGGCGCGCATGCGGTCATGCTCGGCGGGCTTTTCGCAGGGACCGAAGAAGCGCCGGGCGACGTCGAGCTTTATCAGGGGCGGTCGTACAAATCCTACCGCGGGATGGGTTCGCTCAGTGCGATGGCGGCTGGGTCCGCCGACCGCTACTTCCAGGACGTATCGTCGAATATCAACAAACTCGTCCCCGAAGGAATCGAAGGTCGCGTCCCCTACAAAGGCTCGGTCGTCAACGTCATTCACCAACTGTCCGGCGGCCTGCGCTCCTCGATGGGCTACCTCGGCGCGGCGACGGTCGAAGCGATGCGAAAGCGCGCCGAATTCGTCGAAATCACATCGGCGGGCATCCGCGAATCGCACGTCCACGACGTACAAATCACCAAAGAAGCGCCAAACTACCACATCATATGAGCGTCGCGCCGCGAAATTCCTTTTTCTGAAAAATGCGCCAAAAAATCCTCATCCTCGACTTCGGGTCGCAGGTCTCGCAACTCATCGCGCGGCGCGTCCGCGAGCAGCAAGTCTATTGCGAGCTGCACCCCTTCGACGTCGCCGAACGATTCATCCGCGATTTCGCCCCACGGGGAATCATCCTTTCCGGCGGCCCGAATTCGGTCTATGAAGCCGACGACTGGCGCGCGCCGCAAGTCGTCTTCGAATTGGGCGTCCCCGTTCTGGGAATCTGCTACGGAATGCAGACGATGGCGCAACAACTCGGCGGCAAGGTCGAAAGCACGGGAAAAAGAGAATTCGGCTACGCGCAGATCCGCGTCCGCCCCGAATCGAGTTTTTTTGAAGGGATCTCCGACCGGAGCGACGACGCCGGAGAAGCCCTCCTCGACGTCTGGATGAGCCACGGCGACAAAGTCACCGAACTGCCGCCGGGCTTTCAGATCATCGCCGACAACGAATCGTGCGCGATCGCCGCAATGTCCGACGAAGCGCGCCGTTTTTTCGGCGTCCAATTCCACCCCGAAGTCACGCACACCCTCAAAGGCAAGGAAATCTTCGCGCACTTCGTTCACGACATCTGCGGCTGCGGGAACGACTGGAACATGCCCGACTACCTCGAAGAAGTCGTCGTGAGCGCGCGCGCCGCCGTCGGTGACGACGAAGTCATTCTCGGACTCTCCGGCGGCGTCGACTCCTCCGTCGTCGCCGCCTTGCTCCACCGCGCGATCGGCGAGAGGCTCACCTGCGTCTTCGTCGACAACGGCCTCCTGCGCTTGGGCGAAGCCGCGCAAGTCATGCAAACCTTCGCGCGCAACCTCGGTGTCAAAGTCATTCACGTCGATGCGTCCGAACAGTTCCTGCGCCCGCTACGCGGCGTCTCCGACCCCGAAGAAAAACGCAAGATCATCGGACGCGAATTCATCGAAGTCTTCCAGGCCGAAGCCCAAAAACTCAAAGGAGCGCGCTGGCTCGCGCAAGGGACAATCTACCCTGACGTCATTGAATCCGCCGGAAGCCGAATCAAGAAGGCGCGCACGATCAAAAGCCACCACAACGTCGGCGGCCTGCCCGAAACGCTCGACCTGAAACTCATCGAACCCCTGCGCGAACTCTTCAAGGACGAAGTCCGCGAGTTGGGGCTGGC
>JAISDL010000137.1 GCA_031264825.1 Accumulibacter sp.
GGTCGGTCGCATCCGCCGGCGCGCCGGCTTCGAGCAAAAGGGCGACGGTTTGGGTCAGTCCATGGCTCGCGGCCATGTGGAGCACACTGGCTTCGACGGTACCCCAAACGTTGCCGAAGCGGGAGTTCCAGCGCCGCCTGACTTCTTCCGGCCCGAAATCCGAATCCGAGAAGCGCACGCCCGGATTGGCGCCGCGTTCGAGCAACAAAGCGACGATTTCGGGTTTGTCCTTGGGCGCGCGCGCGTTGTTGGGGTGTTCGGTGACGGCGGCGAAGAGCGCGGCGTTCATCGTGGTCACGGCGTCGGGGCCGCGCGCGCCCGCGTCGAGGATCGCGCGCACCGTCGCCGTGTTTCCGTGCCTGACAGAGTCAGCGACGGCATCGGCGACGGCTTCGCTCTCGGCTCCGGCCGCCGCGACGAGTTCGCGTGTCAGCGCGATGTCGGCCGTCGTATTCCGGGCGAGAGCGTACAGCGCGCCGCGTCCGTCGTTCGTCAGGCCGCCGGCTTCAAGCAAGAGCTTCGCCAGGTCGTACGCCTCCCTGCCCACGGCGATATCCAGGGCACTCTCGCGCGTCCGACCGGTCAGCGCGGGATTTGCCCCGGCGTCGAGGAGCATTCGGGCGGCGTCGATGTTGCGGTAAAACGCGGCCTGCTGAAGCGGCGTTTTACCGGGCGGGCCGGAAGCGCCGTTGGGGTCGGCTCCGGCTTCCAGAAGCAGGCGGAAATGCTCCTTGCGAAAGACCGCCGGCTCGTCGGAGGCGAGGATGCTCAGCGCCGATCCGAGCGCGTAGGCCTCGGCCTTCAGGTCCGGCTT
Organism: Accumulibacter sp.; assembly: GCA_031264825.1. Taxonomy (GTDB): domain Bacteria; phylum Pseudomonadota; class Gammaproteobacteria; order Burkholderiales; family Rhodocyclaceae; genus Propionivibrio. Next base: position 815 of record JAISDL010000137.1, read on the forward strand.
GTATCGCAGGACGGCGGCGAGGACCGCCGGGTTGGGGTTGTACGTCGCCTGCAAGAGCGATCGGGAGCCGAGGTCCGTCACCTGGCAACCGGCTTTTACCAGAATCTCGATGACTTCCGGGTGCGGAGTGACCTGAGCGGCTTCGACGAGCGGCGAGTAGTGTTCCTTGACAGTGCGGTAGCCCGTCCAGAGGGCTTTGTCGAAGAGCGCGAAGGGGAGCGCTTCGAGCGCGTCGAGGCCGTGGACGTAAGCGCGTTGTTTGGCCTTGACGGTTTTGATTCCGAGCGAGCGACGCCCGACGATCGCGCGGACTTCGGCGGGCGTCGCCACGGCGTAAAAAGTGCGCCAGTAGAGCGCGTTTTCCGGGTCGGCACGGGCCAATTCCATAACGCGGGCTTTTTCCGCCGCGAGCCGCCGCAAATCGCGCTCCGGGAGCGAAACGGCCTCGACGACAGGCTGACCCGAAGCGTCGCTGATTCCCGCTTGGTAAGCGAAGTCTTCGTACATGCCCAGAATGTCCCTGAGGTCTTCCTCGCCGACGCCTGCCTTGACGAGGACTTGCGCGCAGCGGGGCTTTTGCTTCGGAAACTCCGCGCTCGCGCGCAAGGGAGAGAGGCCGCCGTCGCCCCGGTCGTGCGCGCTGAAGCCCAGTTCCAGGAGGTAGGCGACCAGATCCGCGCAGTCCTTGTCGGATTGCAGCGCCGCGAAGATCAGCGCGTTGCCGTCGGTCGAATAAGGCGCGCCCGCCTCGACGAGCATTCGTGCGAGATCCGCCGACAAGCCGGAGGCGGAGGCGCGGAGCAGTAAATCCGATTGTCCGGCGAGGGTTCCCGACGCGCGAATCAGGCGGCGGAGAATCTCAGGGTCGGGGTCGGGCGCGGTGATGAAATGATCGTATGCCGAGGTTTGTTTGGCCGTTACGCGGGTCAGGGCGTGATAGAGCATGGACTTGCCGCCGACGGTACCCGCCGGGTCGACCCCGGCGTCGAGCAAGAGGCGGGCGGCGTCGTTGTGTCCGGCGGACAAAGCCCTTGCGAGGGCGTCCTGATCCGGGCGTACGCCGTAGGCTAGGAGAAGCTTTGTCTTGGCGGCGGCCTCTGGAGCGGAAACGAGCAGGCTTTTGGCGTAATGCAGCCACGTCAGCGGGTCGTCCCTTTCGGCGAGACTGCCCGTGCTGTAACCCAGGAAAGAACGCCAGAGACTGTCTTTCGGCGACGGTGCGCCGGTTTTCCGACCCGGCCTCGCGCCGGCTTTCAAAAGCAGCCCGAGATGTTCCACGCGATCGGGTCGCCGAGCGGCGCGCTCCAGCGCGGTGGCGTCGAGTTCGGGTTTGTGGCGCAGGATCGCGGCCAGAACGGCCGGGTTCGGATTGGCTATGGCAAAGTGGAACGCCGAATGGAGGTCTTCGCTCTCCGCCGAGTAGGCTTTGGGCGCACCCGGACGGCGGAAATAAACGCGCTTATCGCCCTTGGCGTTGATCTTGAACCCCGCCTTGACGAGGATGTCGATCATTTCCGGGTACGGCGACTGTTGCGCGGCGAGCATCAAGGGCGTGACGCCGTCCGCGTTGGGCGCGTCGCGGACGTTCACCAGGGAGCGTCCGGCAAGCAAGCGGCGGACTTGTTGCGGCTTGGCGACTTCCCAGTATCCGGGCAGGTTCAGGACGAGCAACTCGTCCGGCGGCGCGGTCTTTCCCGCGGCCGGGGCGACGATTGGGCACAGCAAGAAAACGGCGGCGCAAAGCGAGTGGAAGAAAAATGAGCGCACGAAAAGCATTCGATTTTCTCCTGTTCTGTTCGTCAAAAAGTAAAACCCACCTTTTTGCCGGGTTGGCGTGGGCTATTATAGGCGAGCTGTATTACGTTCGGGAGAGGACGGGGATCAGGAGACAGGAGACAGAGGACAGGAGACAGAGAAATATGCGGCGCAAGGCGCCGGAAAATAATCTGTCTCCCGTCTCCTGACATCTGTCTCCTGAAACCCACCCCCGGCCCCTCCCTTGTCAGGGAGGGGAGAGGCAAAGCTCCCTCCCCTGATAAGGTGAGGGATGGGGAGGGGTTCCCGATCGGTGGTTTAACGACTTTTCTCCGGCGGCAACGCCGCCGGTAATCGATCTGATCCCTGACATCTGATTCCTGATACCTGATCAAATTGACATCTCACGCCGGTTTTTATTAAAATAGCGAGTTTCTCATTATCAAGTACAAGGACAGTGTTCCAAATGAAGACTTTTTCCGCCAAACCGCAGGAGGTAAAGCGCGAGTGGCTTGTCGTCGACGCGTCCGACAAAGTGCTGGGCCGCCTTGCGTCGGCGATCGCTCACCGCTTGCGGGGCAAGCATAAGCCGGAATATACGCCGCACGTGGACACAGGGGATTACATCATCGTGACCAACGTCGAAAAGCTGCGCGTGACCGGAAACAAGGCCGAGGACAAGAAGTATTTTCGCCATTCGGGCTTTCCCGGCGGCGTGCGCGAAACGAATTTTGCCAAGATGCAGCAACGCTTCCCCGGCAGGGTGCTCGAAAAAGCGGTCAAGGGCATGCTTCCCAAGGGGCCTTTGGGCTACGCGATGATCAAGAAAATGAAGTGTTACGCGGGTGACGCGCATCCGCACACGGCGCAGCAGCCGAAAGTTCTGGAACTTTAAGAGGTCGAAATGGCGGATAACTTTTATTACGGTACGGGTCGTCGCAAAAGCGCGGTCGCGCGCGTGTTTCTCAGGCGCGGCACGGGCGGCTTCATCATCAACGGCAGGACGGTCGACGACTTTTTCTCCCGCGTCACGGGGCGGATGATCGTCGCTCAGCCGCTTGAACTCGTCGAGCATACGAAAACCTTCGACATCAAGGTCAACGTCCACGGCGGCGGCGAGTCGGGGCAGGCGGGCGCGATCCGCCACGGAATCACCCGCGCTTTGATCGAATACGACGCCGAGTTGAAGCCGGCTTTGTCCAAGGCGGGCTTTGTGACGCGCGACGCGCGCGAGGTCGAACGCAAGAAGGTCGGTCTGCACAAGGCGCGGCGCCGTAAACAATTCTCCAAACGCTGACGCGCCGGTTCGCCTGAAAAAGCCGCCGTCGGCGGCTTTTTTTGTTTTATTATTGATATCTACACAGCTTCAAGGGGGCGCGCGGATGTTCAAGGTCGGAATCGTCGGAGGCACGGGTTACACGGGCGTCGAGCTTCTGCGCCTGCTGGCGCAACACCCCGGTGTCGAACTTTCCGCCATTACGTCGCGCGCGGAAACGGGAAGGCGCGTCTCCGACGTATTCCCAAGTCTGCGTGGGCGCGTCGACCTGGTCTTCGAATCGCCCGGCGCGCCGGCCTTGCAAGCCTGCGACCTCGTCTTTTTCGCCACGCCGAACGGCGTTGCGATGCAACAGGCGCCGGAATTGCTCGACGCGGGACGCCGGGTCGTCGATCTGGCCGCCGATTTCCGCCTCGCCGATGTGCGCGAGTGGGAAAAATGGTACGGTACGCCGCACACGAGCGCCGAATGGCTGGGGAAAGCCGTCTATGGGCTGCCCGAACTCAACCGGGACGCGATCCGGGGCGCGCAACTCGTCGCAAACCCCGGTTGCTATCCGACGGCCGTTCAGCTCGGCTTCGCGCCGCTGCTCCGCGCCGGTGTCGTCGACCCGCTTCATTTGATCGCCGACGCCAAATCGGGCGTTTCGGGCGCGGGCCGCAAGGCCGAGGTCGGCTACCTTTTCTCCGAGACCTCGGACAATTTCAAAGCCTACGGCGCTTCGGGGCACCGGCACTTTCCCGAAATACGGCAAGGTCTGGCGCGGATCGCCGGCGGCGACGTCGGCGTCGTTTTCGTTCCCCATCTGACGCCGATGGTCCGCGGAATCCACGCGACGCTTTACGCGAGAATCCGCGCCGAAACGGATTTTCAGGCGCTTTTTGAAGAGCATTACGCGAAGGAGTTTTTTGTCGACGTCATGCCGTCGGGTTCGCACCCGGAAACGCGCTTCGTTCGCGCGTCCAATTTTTGCCGGATCGCCGTGCATAGGCCGCAAGGCGGCGATACGCTGGTCGTCCTTTCGGTCATCGATAATCTCGTGAAGGGCGCGGCGGGTCAGGCCGCCCAGAATATGAACATCATGCTGGGTCTGAACGAAACGGAAGGTTTATGCCAATTTCCGCAGCTTCCGTAAAATTCAAACGCTTCCGGCGGCGCTTCGGCATCAACGCGCCGCGCGTCGCGGTGCGTACGCACGTTCCTTGGTATTGGTACGCGTTGTCCCTGGTCGTCGTTTTCGCGCTGGCCTTGGGGGTCGCGATGTGGCTCTACGAACCCGACGCGCGCTTCCCTGCCTTCAACCCCGACGCAACGCTCGACGAGATCGCGGCGCTCAAGAAAAGCGTCGCCGAATTGAGCGAAGAGCTGAATCAGTTGCGTGTGCTGTCGAAGACGACGGAGAGCAGCTTCCAGATCGAGCACACTCTGCGGCAACAGTTGTCGAGCCACATGAAGCAACTCGAAGTCGAAAACGCCGCGTTGCGCCAGGACCTGGCTTTTTTCGAAACGCTGATGCCGTCCTCGATGCAGACCGACGAAGGAATCAAGGTCAACCATCTGAGGGTCGAACCCGGAGACATCCCCGGCGAATATCGTTACCGCTTGCTCGCCGTCAACAGTTTCGGCCGCCAAACGAAGGAAATCAAAGGGAATCTCCAACTCTTCGTCGAGGTACGCCAAGACGGTAAGGATGCTATAATTACCATTCCACCGGAATCAGAACCCGTTCCCCAGCGTTTTCACTTTGAAATCAAGTACTTTTATCGGTTCGAAGGGGCGTTCTCGCTTCCCGAAGGCGCGGAGATCAAAAGCGTGGAAGCGCGTCTGATGCAAAACGGCGTCGTGCGCGCGAAACAGTCCGTCAGTTTGTAAGCAGGAGGAAATCTCATGTTCGGTTCGAAAAAAGGCAGTGCCCCACAGGACAGCATCGACAGCCTCATCAGCGCGGGAACGCGCGTCGAGGGAAACATCGTATTTTCGGGAGGTCTGCGTATCGACGGCGAGGTGCGCGGCAATATCGCCAGCGCGACCCTCCAGGAAGGCACGCTCGTCGTCAGCGAAAAGGCGAGCGTCGAAGGCGGAATCTCGGTCGGTCACATCGTCCTGAACGGAACGGTCGTCGGCCCGGTCTGCGCCGGCGAGTCGCTCGAACTTCTCCCTTCCGCGCGCGTGACCGGCGACGTGGAGTATCATCAGATAGAAATGCAGCAGGGTGCCGTGATCCAAGGGCGCATGGTGCATCAGGCCAACGCGAAAAACGTCGAGCTTAAATTGGCGTCGGGCAGTTGATCGAAAAAGGTGGCGGACAATGAATGCAGTGACGGAAACTTCCGCGCCGCTGATTTTTACGGATAACGCGGCGAACAAGGTCAGGGATTTGATCGAAGAGGAAGGCAATCCCGACTTGAAGCTCCGCGTTTTCGTGACGGGCGGCGGGTGCGCCGGTTTTCAATACGGCTTCACGTTTGAAGAAACGGTCAACGAAGACGACACGAGCTTCGAAAAAAACGGCGTGACGCTCTTGGTCGACCCGATGAGCTACCAATACCTCGTCGGCGCGGAGATCGATTACACCGAAAGCCTCGAACGCTCGGAGTTCGTGATCAAAAACCCGAACGCCGTTTCGACCTGCGGTTGCGGTTCCTCGTTTTCAGCGTGGTAACAGAGGACAGAACGGCCTTCGGCCTCAGGTATCAGGAATCAGATGTCAGGGATCAGATCGGTTAG
>JAISDL010000191.1 GCA_031264825.1 Accumulibacter sp.
GAGTTTGTCATAATGCATAAAGAGGGGTTTTCAAGCGCATTGAAATCATTGAAAACCGCCGGATCTTGCTCGTAATCAGAAATACAGGATACGTATTGATGCTGAAGGAATGAGCGAACGAGTTTGAAGTTGCGCTGAATCTGCTCGGTTTGCTTTTCCATCTTCGCCCCGGTTTTTCTCCTTTCCGGAGTGCTCGCCCTGCGTCGCCGGTGCGCTTGAGACGATTTCGTCCGGGTTCGGTTCGCGTGCGGTGCCCGGCAGTGCGTGCGGCTTCCATTGCCCATCCATACCGCCGACACTTCATCGAGCATCCCCTCTCTCCACGCATCCCGCATAAGCGGGAGAACTTGCGGGTGCGGTAACAATTTGAAAAAAGAATCACTTGTATTTGACGTTTGCCCGACCTATGATGTATTCCAGCGCGAATGAATCCGCCGGTGAGCGAATCGTGCAAGAATCGGGCGGGATCGTATCCACAGCGGGCAGGCGCGCGGCGCAATAAGCACGGCGTATTTCCTTTTCCGGTTCGTCCCTGCTACATACTTCCGTTGGCTCAAGCGGCTCGTCTTCTCAAGCATGAACGATTTGAAAGAGGAATGAAGCGCCGGGTTCTCAATACCGATCGCAAACCCAAGGAGTCTCGGAAATGACAAGTTCAGACAACAGTCATCGCTTTTCTCGGCGCGGCGTTCTGAAGATCGCCGCTTTGGGAGTCACGTCCTTATTCTACGCACCCGCAATCCTTCCGATGCGTTCGGCGCGCGCAGCGACGCGCCCGGGCGGCGGAAAGGTTCTGATCGTCTATTATTCCCGTTCGGGGAATACCCGCTTGATGGCGGAAAAAATCCGTACGCTCACCAACGCGGACCTCGTCGAACTTCAGACGGTCGAACCTTACCCCGAAGAGTACCGCGTTGCGACCGAGCAGGCCAAAAAAGAACTCGAAAGCGGTTTTCTGCCGGCGTTGAAAACGCAGGTGCAAAATCTCGGCGCCTACGACACCGTATTGGTCGGCTCGCCCTGCTGGTGGAGCAACATGGCGCCTCCGGTCAGGAGCTTTCTTTCCAAAAACGATTTGTCCGGGAAGGCGCTCGCGCTGTTCATGACGCACGGAGGGAGCGGCTTCGGAAAGGCGCGTGACGACCTTGCGAAGCTTTGCCCCAAGTCCACGCTTCTCGATGGGCTAGCCGTCAAAGGTTCGGGGGTGAAGGACGCCGACGGCGAAATCGCGCGTTGGCTCGATAAAATCGGTTTGCGCCAAGCGCGGGAGGGCGGGAAGATGCCGAAGCGTTTCCTCGGAAAAAGCGGTCTGGAAGTTTCAGCCATCGGTTTGGGTTGCATGGGTATGAGCCACGGTTACGGCCCGGCTTCGGACAAGCGGGAAATGATTACGCTCATTCATCAGGCCGTCGAGCGCGGAGTGACTTTTTTCGATACCGCCGAAGTCTATGGGCCGTACGTCAACGAGGAACTCGTCGGCGAAGCGCTTCTCCCGTTTCGTGACCGGGTCGTCATCGCGACGAAGTTCGGCATTGCGAGGGGCGACGGAGAACAGGTGCTCGACAGCCGTCCGGAGCGGATCAGGACTTCCGTCGAAGGCTCGTTGAGGCGCCTGCGGACCGAAACGATAGACCTTTACTATCAGCACCGCGTCGACCCGAAGGTTCCGATCGAGGACGTGGCGGGAACCGTCGGCGAACTGATCCGGCAGGGCAAGGTCCGGCACTGGGGACTTTCGGAAGCCGGTGTCGCGACGATTCGCCGCGCGCACGGTGTACAGCCGCTCGCCGCCGTTCAAAGCGAATATTCGATGTTCTGGAGACAGCCGGAAGAAGAACTGCTTCCCGCACTCGAAGAATTGGGGATCGGGTTCGTTCCGTTCAGCCCCTTGGGCAAGGGATTCCTGACGGGAAGCTTCGACAGGAACGCGACGTTTTCGAGCGACGATTCGCGTAGCCGCTTCCCGCGGTTTACGCCGGAAAACCTCGACGCGAACCAGGCTCTGGTGGACCTCGTCAAGAAAATCGCCTCGCAAAAGGAGACGACACCCGCGAGGATCGCGTTGGCGTGGCTACTTGCGCAAAAACCGTGGATCGTCCCGATTCCCGGAACGAGGCGGCTCGATCGGCTGGAAGAGAACCTGGGCGCCGCCTCGGTCGCTCTGACCGCGCCCGAATTGCGCGACATCGGTACCGCGCTTTCCGGCATCACGATCCACGGTGCGCGCTACCCCGAAGCTCTGCAGAAGAACATCGGGCGCTGACGGGAGACAGGAGACAGGAGACAGGAGACAGAGGACAGAACGGCCTGCGGCCTCAGGTATCAGATCGGTTACCGGCGGCTTCGCCGCCGGAGAAAGAGCTTTGAAACACCGATCGGTTTTATCTGATCCCTGACCAGGGCGCCGACCGATCAATAGACGATCAGGTTGGAACGGTGAATGATTTCGGGCGCGTCGACGTAGCCGAGAATCGTTTCGATTTCGGCGCTCGCGTGGCGCGCGATTCGGCGCGCTTCGTTGCTGCCGTAATTGACGAGGCCGCGGGCGACTTCGACGCCGTCGGGTGAGACGCACGCGACGGCGGCGCCGCGCTCGAATTCGCCCCGGACTTCGACGACGCCGACGGGGAGGAGGCTTTTCCCCGCTTCGAGCGCTTTGACGGCGCCCGCGTCGAGAAGGAGGCGACCGCCGAGTTGCAACTGGTCGGCGAGCCACTGCTTTTTCGCCTTGAGCGGGTGCGTTTCGGCGGTAAAGAGCGTGCCGATCGCCTCTCCGCGCGCGAGGCGGAGCAGAACTTCGCGCTCGCAACCGCTGGCGACGACCGTGTGCGCGCCGCTGCGCGACGCGCGTTTGGCCGCGACGACCTTGGTCAGCATGCCGCCTCGTCCGTATTGCGACCCCGCGCCGCCGGCCATCGCTTCGAGCGACGGGTCGCCGGCCATCGCTTCACGGACGAGCGTTGCCGAGGGGTCTTTGCGCGGGTCGGCGGTGAAAAGTCCGGCCTGGTCGGTCAGGATGACGAGAACGTCCGCTTCGATGAGGTTGGCGACGAGCGCGCCGAGTGTGTCGTTGTCGCCGAATTTGATTTCGTCGGTGACGACGGTATCGTTTTCGTTGATGATGGGGACGACGCCGAGTTTGAGCAGCGTCGCCAGCGTCGTCCGGGCGTTGAGGTAGCGTTTTCGGTCGGAAAGGTCGTCGTGCGTGAGCAGGATCTGCGCCGTTTGCAGACCGTGTTCCGAAAAGGTCGATTCGTAGGCCTGGGCAAGACCCATCTGCCCGACGGCGGCGCAGACCTGGAGTTCGCTGACGGCGGCGGGGCGCTTTTTCCATCCGAGACGTTGCATGCCGCAGGCGATCGCGCCCGACGAAACGACGACGATTTCCCTGCCGTCGCGCGCAAGTTCGGCGATCTGGCGCGTCCATTCGCCGATGCGCGAAAGGTCGAGTCCCTCGCCGTCGTGCGTGATGAGCGAGGAACCGATCTTGACGACGAGCCGCTCGGCGTGGGCGATGTGCGTGAGCGTCATGGGTGGGAAGCTTCCATCGTTTGCGCGTTCATTCAGGCTTTGGCGTCGTCGTCGAAAAAGGCCCGGGAGCGGTTTTCCGCCGTCGGCGCTTCGGGCGGGCCGAGCGCGTCGAGCGCTTCCTGCAATTTATAGACGAGCGCTCGGCAGCCTTCGCCGTTGATCGCGCTGATGCGAAAGACCGGCGCGCCGCGCGCGTCGAAGTCCGCGAGAAAATCGGCGACGCGGGCGTCGCGTTCTTCTTCGGGGATGCAGTCGAGCTTGTTGAGGACGATCCAACGCGGCCTCGCGGCGAGTTCGGGGCTGTATTTTTCGAGTTCCGCGACGATGGCTTCGGCGCCCCGCGCGGGACGATCGTCTGGGTCGGGCGGCGCGAGGTCGACGAGGTGCAGGAGCAATCGCGTGCGCGAGAGGTGCTTGAGAAAGCGAATCCCAAGCCCCGCGCCTTCCGCCGCGCCTTCGATCAGCCCGGGAACGTCGGCGATCACGAAACTTTTGTTTTCGTCGATGCGAACGACGCCGAGGTTCGGGTGCAGCGTCGTGAAGGGGTAGTCGGCGACTTTGGGGCGCGCGGCGGAAACCGCGCGGATGAAGGTGCTTTTCCCCGCGTTGGGCAGACCGAAGAGGCCGACGTCGGCGAGTACGCGCAATTCCATGCGAAGATCGCGTTCCTCTCCGGCCTCCCCCGGCGTACATTGTCGCGGTGTGCGGTTGGTGCTCGATTTGAAATGCGTGTTGCCGATCCCGCCGCGACCGCCCTTGGCGATCAGGGCTTTCTTTTCGTCGGCGTCAAGGTCGGCGACGACCGCGCCGGTATTCATGTCCACGATGAGCGTTCCGACGGGAACGTGAAGGACGATGTCTTTTCCGCCCTTGCCGTAACAGTTGCCCGACCCGCCGTTTTCGCCGTGTTGCGCGACGAATTTGCGCGTGTAGCGGAATTCGATCAGCGTATTGACGTTACGGTCGGCGATCGCAAAGACGTCGCCGCCGCTCCCGCCGTTGCCGCCGTCGGGGCCGCCTTCGGGTTCGTACTTCTCGCGGCGGAACGAAACGACGCCGTTGCCGCCGCGTCCCGCGGCAACGTAAATTTTGGCTTCGTCGATGAACTTCATCGCGTGGGGGTTCCGTGGGATGCGCCTGCCTCGGAAGGCTTCAGAACGCGCTGCCGCAAGGCTTGGGCTTGAGGGCGCGCCGCAGGGCGCCGGCGAAAAGGCTTTTCCCTTTCGGGCGTGTCGAGCGAGGGCGCTTTCTCGTACCGTGACCCGTCCGTGACGCTTTTCGTCACGGACGCTTTTTGAACGAAGTTACTCGGCGACGACGCAGACGGTGCGGCGGCGTTTTTCACCCTTGACGACGAACTTGACCTGCCCGTCGATGAGTGCGTAAAGCGTATGATCTTTGCCGACGCCGACGTTTACACCCGGATGGAAGGGCGTTCCGCGCTGACGGACGAGGATGTTGCCCGCCAAAACCTTCTGGCCGCCGTAACGCTTGACGCCGAGGCGTTTCGATTCCGATTCGCGGCCGTTCCGTGAACTGCCGCCCGCTTTTTTGTGTGCCATGAGTCGGTTTCCTTTCCGTCAGGCCGAGATGCCGTCGATGCGGACTTCGGTGTAGTTTTGACGATGGCCTTGGTGCTTCTGATAATGCTTGCGGCGGCGCATCTTGAATATCCTGATCTTGTCGTGGCGACCTTGCGAAAGCACGGTGGCTTTCACCGACGCTCCGGAAACGAAGGGCGTTCCGATTGTGACGGACTCGCCTTCGCCGACCATCAGGATTTGATCAAGGGTAATTTCCGCGCCGACTTCTGCAGGTATCTGTTCTATTTTCAATTTTTCGCCGTCGGCAACGCGGTATTGCTTGCCGCCGGTTTTTATGACCGCATACATAGTGTGGACCCTAAAGGTGAGCAGAGAACCACGCATTATACTTATTATCGGCGCCAAGTCAAAACGATTCGGCGCCTCGGACATTCTCCGACGCCGCGCGAGGCCGGAGAACTGCTAACATGGCGCTTCGCCGATCGGTTTTTCCGGAAGCTCGCCAAGGGCCGCGTTCCGGCGTGTGAAGCGCCGTGAGGAAAAACCTTAAAATGCCGACGTGCGGACTTACAGGGAAGCGTTCGTGAATCTCGAAAAACTCTATCAACCGATACGCCGGGACATGCTTGCCGTCGATGCGATGACCGAGGCGCGCCTTCGCTCGCGCGCGGCGCTCGTGCGGCGGATCGCGGAACACATCCTTCTGGGCGGCGGAAAGCGCCTCCGTCCGGCGCTCGTCCTGCTCTCGTCGGGCGCGCTCGGATACCGCGGCACCGCGCACCACGTCCTCGCGGCGGTCGTCGAGTTCATCCATACGGCGACCTTGTTGCACGACGATGTCGTCGACGATTCGAGTCTTCGGCGCGGCCGCGAGACGGCGAACACGCTTTTCGGGAACGCGGCGAGTATTCTCGTCGGCGATTTCTTCTACTCGCGCGCTTTCGAGATGATGGTCGAAGTCGGCGAGACGCGCGTGATGCGGGTCTTGTCCGAGGCGACGAGCGTCATCGCCGAAGGCGAGGTCCTGCAACTCATGAACTGCCGCAACGCCGACATCGGCGAAGCCGAGTATCTGGACATCATTCGCTGTAAAACGGCCAAGTTTTTCGAAACCGCGGCGCGGATCGGCGCGATACTCGGGCGAGCTTCGTCCGGGGTCGAGCGGAGCCTCGCCGACTACGGGATGCACCTCGGCGTCGCCTTTCAACTGATCGACGACGTGCTGGACTATTCGGGGGTCGAGTCCGAGATCGGGAAGCGCCTGGGCGACGACCTCGCGGAAGGCAAACCGACGCTGCCGCTCATCCACGTTCTGCAAAACGGGACGCCGGAACAAAAAGCCCACGTTCGCAAGGCGATCGAAATATCGGGGCGCGACGACTTCGAGAAAGTGCTCTCGGCGGTTCGCGCTTCCGGCGCGCTCACGTACGCTCGGCAAAAGGCCGAGGCCGAGGCCGAACTCGCCGTCGCCGCGATTCAATGCCTTCCGCCTTCCCCCTGCAAGGATTCTTTGCTAGAATTCCCCCTCTTCGCCGTCACGCGGGAATTTTGACGTTCCCGTCGTCAAGCGCGGCGAAAGTCCAAAAAAGTCGGGGCGTAGCTCAGCCTGGTAGAGTACTACGTTCGGGACGTAGGAGTCGGAGGTTCAAATCCTCTCGCCCCGACCATCTTTTCAGGTATCAGGAATCAGATGTCAGGAATCAGATCAGTTAGCGGCGGCGTTGCCGCCGGAGAGAATCAACGAAACACCGATTGGTTTTCATCTGATCCCTGATGCCTGATATGCGCCTGCGGAACGTTGGGCTTCTCTTCGTTCAGCCCAACCTATACCGCCGACAGGGCACGGCACGCCGTGGCCTGTCAGGAATCAGGAGTCAGGAATCAGATCAGTGACCGGCGGCGTTGCCGCCGGAGAGAATCAACGAAACACCGATCGGTTTTCATCTGATCCCTGATCCCTGACATCTGATCCCTGTTTTTTAGGCCGCCTCCGCCATAAAGGCTCCATAAGCGTACCCGAAACCGGCGCGACGTGGAATAATCTTGAATCTTGGAAAGGGGCCGCGCGCGTATCGGGCCGCTTTGACGTTTCCCAGGATCAAATGAATGGAGGTTTCGAATGAATACAGAAGTTGGAACCGAAGACAAATCGCTGAGCGTCTATGAGGCGCTGTATCAGCGCAAATCGACCCGCGCTTATCGTCCCGACCCGGTGCCGAGGAAGCTCATCGAACGGATACTGCTCGCCGCCGGCCGGGCGCCGAGCGGAACGAACACGCAGCCCTGGCGCGTCCGGGTGCTGACGGGCAACGCGCGGCAACGCCTCGTCAACGCGGTTCTCTCATTCCGCATGGCGAATCCGGGCGCCGAAAAATGGGGCTACGCGTATTACCCGCCGAAATGGCAGGACCCGTATCTCTCGCGGCGGCGGAAGATCGGCCTCGACATGTACAACCTGCTCGGCATCGGGAAGAGCGATACGGAACGGATGCTCGCGCAGCAAAACCAGAACTTCTGTTTCTTCGACGCGCCGGTCGGTCTCGTTTTCAGCATCGGGACGGTGATGGAGCGCGGAAGCTGGCTCGACTACGGATTTTTCATTCAATCCGTCGCGCTCGCGGCGACGGCGGAAGGTCTGGGGAACTGCATCCAGGCGAGTTGGGCGGCGCACGCCGACGTCGTCGAATCGACGCTGAATTTTTCGCCGGACGAGCAGTTGGTCTGCTGTATGGCGCTTGGATATCCAGACGTCGACGCGCCGATCAACCACCTTGCGACCGAGCGCATGCACCTCAACGAACTCGCGTCCTTCATTGAAGATTGACCTTGCGAGCGCCGCGCGCACGCGCGGCGCCGCCGGGCAGGGGGAGGAAGGCGTATCGTTCGACAACTCCGGTCTCCCCGGGCTTCCATGAGACAAGCGCTTCTGATTCTTCTGGTCCTCGTCGTTTTTTTTCTGCTGAGGAAAAAATCGACGCCGCGCGCGCGTCGGCGCGCGCCGGGGGACGATCGTCCCGAGCGAATGGTCGAATGCGCGCGTTGCGGTGTCAACCTGCCGATCAGCGAAAGCATCCGCGCGCACGGCCGCTACTACTGCAGCGAAGACCACAGGGACCGCGATGCTTGATTTTCCGCTCTCTCCCTCTTCGGAGCACATCCGCTACTTCGACGACAAGGCCGACGAAATTTCCTTGATGCACTGGAAGTCGCTGCGTTACTTCCTTTTCTACCGTTTTTGCATCGCCTGGATATTGCTTGCCTCGCTCGTCGTGGACGCGGCGCCGCTCTCGTCGCTGTTCTCGTCGGAACGCAGCGCGTTTCAGTCGATGCTCGTGGTCTTCTACCTGCTTGCGACCTCCGCGGCGATCGTCACGCTTCATTATTACGACAGTCATTTCAACCTTCAACTGAGTCTGCACGTTCTCGTCGACGTGGCGGTGTTTTCCCTCCTGATACACCTCGGAGAGGGGCTTCGCAGCGCGCTCGGCGCGATGATGCTCGTCTCGCTGGCGGGCGCGTGCCTCGTCGGCCACGGAATCCTCGTACTGTTTTACGCGGCGCTGGCGACGGTGGCGATTCTTTTGGGCGAGATATTCAAAACGATCGTCTACGGCTTCGACATCGCCGACCTTTTTCAGGCCGGCGTGTTCAGCGCGTGTTTTTTCGGCGTGGGTCTCTCGGCGCGGCTGATCGCAAAACGCCTGATCACCAACGAACTCCTGGCGCAACGGCGCGGCATCGCGCTCAAGAACCAGACCCTGATCAACCAGCGCGTCATCGAAGAAGTGCACGACGGCGTTCTCGTGCTGAACCAGAACGGAGAAATCCGGCAGCACAACCCGCGCGCCGAACATTTGCTCGGCTTGGGCGAGGCGGCGGGCCGAAGTCTCCAGAGTTATTCTCCCGAACTCGCGGCGCGTTTTTTTGCGTGGCGCAATCGCCCGCTCGACGAATACGTCGTGTGCAGGGCGCAAGCCAGCGGAATGAACCTCAGCGCGCGCTTCATAGCGACCGAAAGTTCCGAGAACGACGTGCTCGTTCTCATCGAAGACGCCGAACGCCTCCAGGAACGCGCGCGCCAGTTGAAGCTCGCCGCGCTCGGGCGTCTGACGGCGAACATCGCGCACGAGATACGCAACCCCCTCTCGGCGATCAACCACGCGGGCGCGCTCCTGCACGAGAACGACACCGGCAACCGGCTGGCGCGCATCATCCTCGACAATGCCATGCGCGTAGACCACATCGTCAGCGACGTCCTCGAACTCGGGCGCCGCGACAAGATTTTCCTCGAACCGCTCGACCTGCGCCTGATTCTGCCGAATCTCGTCGAAGAATACGACGACGACAAGAACAAGGCGTCCGAAACGGTTCTGTTCGAAATCTCCGGCGTGGCGAAGCTCGTCTTCGATCGCGTGCATTTTCATCAGATCATATGGAATCTGCTCGGAAACGCCCTGCGTTACTCCCGGAAGGAAAAAGGCAGCGTCCGCTTCGTCGTCCACGACGGCGCCAAGGACGGCGAGGTCTGCCTTCACGTCCGCGACGACGGCCCCGGAATCGACGCGGGACTGCGTGAACAGATTTTCGAGCCTTTCTTCACCACGCACAGCCGTGGCACGGGGCTCGGCCTCTATATCGCGCGCGAACTCTGCGAAGCGAACGGCGCGCAGATCAAATTGACGGATACTCAATCGGGAACGGATTTTTGTATTTCCGGAAAGGCGACGAAATGACTAACGATAACAGTAGGCCCCGTTCTTCCTCGATGCGCGTCCTCGTCGTCGACGACGAGGATGACATTCGGGAACTATTCGACATGACGCTCGCGCAGATGGGACTCTCGGTGGATTGCGCCGGGAGTTTCGCCGACGCGGTGCGCTACCTCGAAAGCGCGCGTTACGACCTCTGCCTGACCGACATGCGCCTCCCGGACGGAAACGGCCTGGAAATCGTCCGCATGGTCGGCGAACGCTACGGAGAGACGCCCGTCGCCGTCATCACGGCCTTCGGCAGCACCGACAACGCGATCGCCGCGATGAAGGCCGGCGCGTTCGACTACCTCTCCAAACCCGTCATGCTCGACCAGTTGCGCACGCTCGTCAAATCCGCGCTCAAACTCCCCGCGCCCCGAAAGACGCCGGCGCCCGCGTCCGAAAACAGGGCGGGCGCGCAGCTCATCGGCGTTTCGGCGGTTGTCGAACACGTCAGGGGGCTGATCGACAAGCTCGCGCGGAGTCAGGCGCCGGTCTATATCTCGGGCGAATCGGGCAGCGGCAAGGAACTCGCGGCGCGTCTGATTCACAGTCGAAGCGCGCGTCATGAAGCGCCCTTCGTTCCGGTCAACTGCGGCGCGATCCCTGAAAACCTGATGGAAAGCGAATTTTTCGGCTATCGCAAGGGGGCTTTCACCGGCGCGGACAGCGACCGCGACGGCTTTTTCCAGGCGGCCAACGGAGGGACGCTCTTCCTCGACGAAGTCGCGGACCTGCCGATGCCGATGCAGGTGAAATTGCTGCGCGCGATCCAGGAAAAAAAGATACGGAAAGTGGGTTCGACGAACGAAGAATCCGTCAATGTTCGCATCGTTTCGGCGACGCACAAAAATCTCAAGGACTGCCTCGACGCGGGCACCTTCCGCCAGGACCTCTATTACCGGTTGAACGTCATCGAGCTGAGAATGCCGTCGCTGCGCGAAAGGAAGGAAGACATTCCCCTGCTGATCGAATTCATCCTCTCGCGGATGAGGGACGACGAGACGCCGCTTCCCGAATTGACGAACGCGGCGATGGACGCGCTTGTCCGCTATTCGTATCCCGGAAACGTCCGCGAACTCGAAAACATTCTGGAGCGCGCGACCGCGTTGTGCGGAAACGGCCGCGTCGACCTCGACGACCTCCAACTCGCCGCCGAACGCGTCGCGGGCGAGGAAAACGTCGGCCTCGACGGAAAGACGCTCGATGACCATGTCAATCAAGTCGAGAAGCAGTTGATTCTCGAAGCGCTCGAAAAAACGAAATTCAACCGGACGGCCGCTGCGCGTCTGCTCGGCGTTTCGTTCCGCTCCTTGCGCTACCGCATCGAACGGCTCGGAATCGAAGACGACAGGTGATCGCGCGCGCGCTCGAGCGTGAGGCCGCGCTGTCCGGCGCGCTGCCGGTCGCCTCCCCAAACTTCGACGAGCGTCCGCCGGAGACCGAGGTTTCGCTGATCGTCGTCCATGCGATCAGTCTTCCGCCGTCGTGTTTCGGCGGCGACGCCGTCCTTCGCTTCTTCACCAACCGGCTCGACCCCGACGAGCACCCTTATTTCGCCGGAATCAGCCGGATGCGCGTGTCGTCACATTTTTTCATCCGCCGCGACGGGTTTCTGATCCAGTTCGTCTCGTGCGCGCATCGCGCGTGGCACGCCGGACGCTCGACGTGGCAAGGCAGGGCGCGTTGCAACGATTTCTCGATCGGCATAGAACTCGAAGGTTGCGACGAACTTCCCTTTGAAAACGCGCAATACGACCGCCTCGACGCCCTGACCCGCTTTATTCTTTCGCGCTACCCGATCGACGCGATCGCCGGACACGCCGACATCTCTCCGGGGCGCAAGACCGACCCCGGCGCCTTCTTCGACTGGGAACGCTTGAACTGGACGGGGAAGACCGCGTTTCAATCGCCTCTTGCATGACCGAAGGGCGAGGGGTTTTTCGCCCCGCATGTCGTTTGAGTGCGGCCGAATCGTGACGGAAGTGTGACGGTCGCGTGACGAGCTTCAAATGCTTCTCGCAATTCATGAGAAAAATCTTGCATCGTTTCGCGCCTCCTACTAGAATTGATCGAGAATTGCAAGAACGGCACAATATATGGCAAGAGGCCTGCGAGTCAGGTTCCAGGAGTGCGGCGCGGTTTTTATCGGACATTTCTTCTTGCGAATGTCCATGAATATGGAAAGCGATGAGTCCGATCGATCAGGACGAATACGAATTTATTGAGGCTTCGGAGTCTTTGCTTTCGAGGGTCGTTCATACGTTTTTTTGCTGGAAATTTTCCCAAAATAAAGGAGTTTTAACATGGCAAGATACGGTACGAAAAAAGCGGCGCTGAATGCTCCCCCGTCGAAGTCGGCGTCTTCGAAGGCCGCCGCGAAACCGGCGGCGAAAAAGGTCGCGGCCAAGCCCGCTGTCAAGGCCGCCGCCAAGCCCGTGGCGAAACCTCTCGTCAAGAGAGTGACGAGAACGGCGGCGGCGAAGACGACGGCGGCCAAACCCGCGTCGAAGAAGCTCGCGGCGACGGCAAAACCCGCCGTCAGGAAGACGACGGCAGCGGCGAAATCCACGGCGAAGAAAACGACAACGGCAAGAACGGTCGCGGCAAAGCCCGTCGTCAAGAGGGTGACGAGAGCGACGACGCCAAAGACGGCGGTCAAGGCGGTTGCCAAGCCCGCGGCGAAGAGAACGACGACGGCAAAGACGACCGCGGCAAAGCCCGCCGTCAAGAGGACGACGAGAGTGACGGCGCCAAAGACGGCGGTCAAGGCGGCGGTCAAACCCGCGGCGAAGAGAACGACGACGGCAAAGACGGCCGCGGCAAAGCCCGCCGTCAAGAAGGCGACGAGAGCGACGGCGGTAAAAACAGCGGTCAAGGCGGCGGCCAAACCCGTCGCCAAAAAAACGCCGGTGAAGGCGACGCGGAGCGTGGTCAAGAAGGTCGCGGCGAAATCCCCTGTCAAAGCCTCTGTGAAAGCTCCTGCGAAATCCGCGACCGCCGTCAGGAAAACAGCGGCGAAACCCGCGACAAGCGCGGTGAAGAAGGCCGTGGCGAAGTCCGCGGTCAAACCCGTATCGAAGCTCGCCGCCAAAAAACCGCTGGCAAAGACGGCAAAGCCCGTTGCAAGAAAAGCCGCCGCGAAACCCGTCGTGAAGAAACCCGTTGCGAAGAAATCGGCGCCCGAAGCGAAGGTCGAACCCACGGTGCCCGCGCCGGATTCCGCTCCGCCCGAAGCCGCCGCGACGGCGGAACCCTCCGAACCGGACGCCGCGCCCGAACCGGCGGGCGAATGGCCCTTCCCGACGGGCGAACGCCCGCAATGAGCGCGCTTTAGCGGAAAAAGAGGCGTGATCTTCACGCCTCTTTTTTTGCGTAGTATTTCAGATTCTCCGGCGTTTTGTGCTTGGAACGGAGAGAAAGGTAAAATGAACGGATGCCGAGCGCGCTTTTATCCGATTTCGATTCCCCTTCCGCCGTCATTCCGGTTTCTCTCTTGAACCGGCTGGCGCGCGAGGCGATCGAACGATCGTTTCCGCTGTGCTGGATCACGGGAGAAGTCTCGAACCTCGTCTCGGCGGCTTCGGGGCACGTCTATTTTTCACTGAAAGACGAAAACGCGCAGGTGCGTTGCGTCCTCTACCGTCCGCGCGCGCAGTTGCTCGGCTGGCGGCTGGAGAACGGGCAGCGCATCGACGTGCGCGCGCGCGCGACGCTTTATGAGGCGCGCGGCGATTTTCAACTCAACGTCGATTCCGCGCGAAAAACGGGCAAGGGGAATCTGTACGAGCAATTTCTCAGGCTCAAGGAAAAGCTCGAACGCGAAGGTCTCTTTTCACCGGAGGCCAAACGCGAATTGCCGAAATTTCCCAGACGCATAGGGATTGTGACTTCGACGCACGCGGCGGTATTAAGCGACGTTCTGGCGACGCTCGCGCGCCGCGCGCCGCACGTCGACGCGATCGTCTATCCGACGCCGGTTCAGGGTGCCGACGCGCCGGAACGGATCGTCGCGGCCTTGTCGGCGGCGGGCGCGCGGAACGAATGCGATCTGCTGATCGTCTGTCGGGGAGGAGGGAGCCTCGAAGACCTCTGGGCGTTCAACGACGAGAA
>JAISDL010000203.1 GCA_031264825.1 Accumulibacter sp.
CTCTGTCACAGCGAGAAGTAGAAGACCGAGAAAGCGCCGACAAGGACGAATTCGGCGACTCGAAGCAGTCTGCGCGGCACGCTCGCCGCCCCGTCGAAGAGGTCGAATATGGCCATCGGCGAGACGATCGAAAACACTGCGAAACCCCATGCCACGCAAGCGAGCCGGGGCAGGTCGTAATGGCTTCCGAAAACTGCCAGAAGCATCAAGGCCAATACGAGCGTTGAGGAGGCGCGCGCCTTGATTTCCCGCTTGTATTTCTTTCTCGGGGACATCTGTTTCGACGCTTTTTCGGAAATGAACGCGTCGATCATGTCGAACACGAAAGCGATGATCGCACACGGCACGAAGAAAATAAAAAGCGAGAAAAGCGAGATCAAGTGGAGGCGCTCCGATGAACCGTCTCGCGGACGCGTGTTTTCATTTTACCGCATCGGGGTCTTCGCGTATTTTCCGCTCGACGCCGGCGCTTATTCACCGTATGGATATTCATATAAGAATCGAATTCTTTCACTCTTGCCGCCGGGCTGATAAATTTACGCGAAATACCGCCGGACCGTTCGAGCATCTAATTCCTTTTCCAGTTCATTCATGCCGAGAAGACGAGCCGCAGACAGTACTGTAGTACGGCAAGGTGAGTCGACGATGGAAGGGATGGACTGGAAATGGAATAGAACCGGTCCGCGCGGTATCATGAAACACATATCCGAACACGAAAAGGAGAAGACATGGGTATCGCCAACAGCGTCACGGAACTGATCGGCAACACGCCGCTGGTTCGCATCAACCGGATCGATGAAAACTCGGGCGCAACGATCGCGGCCAAGCTCGAATTTTTCAACCCCGCGCACAGCGTCAAGGACAGGATCGGCGAGGCGATGATCGCCTCCGCCGAAAAAGCCGGGCTGATCAAGCCCGATACGATCCTTGTCGAGCCGACGAGCGGCAATACGGGGATCGCCTTGGCTTGCGTCGCCGCCGCGAGAGGCTATAAACTCGTGCTGACGATGCCCGAAACGATGAGCAAAGAGCGCCGCGCGCTCCTTCGGGCTTTCGGCGCCGAACTGATCCTCACGCCGGGACCCGACGGAATGGGCGGCGCGATCAAGAAGGCGGAGGAACTCGCGGCCTCCGACCCGCGTTATCTGCTCCTCCAGCAGTTCAAGAATCCGGCGAACCCGGAAATCCATCGCAAAACGACCGCTGAAGAAATCTGGCGCGACACGGACGGCAAGATAGACATCCTGATTTCGGGTGTCGGTACGGGAGGAACGATCACCGGTGTCGGAGAAGTCATCAAGGCGCGCAAACCATCGTTCAAGGCGATTGCCGTCGAACCCGATTCTTCGCCGGTTCTTTCGGGAGGTGCGAAGGGGCCGCATCCGATTCAGGGGATCGGCGCGGGCTTTGTTCCCGACGTGCTCAATACAAAAATCTACGACGAAGTGATCCGCGTCAAGGCCGACGACGCCTTTGCCTACGCCAAGCGTGCCGCCCGGGAAGAAGGCTTGCTCGTCGGCATCTCGTCGGGCGCGGCGCTTTGGGCCGCCGTGCAGGTCGCTAAACGTCCCGAAAACGCGGGCAAGCTGATCGTCGTGATCATCCCGTCTTTCGGCGAACGTTATCTGAGTACCGCGCTTTACGCCGATCTGTTAGACTGACCGCATTCCTGGATCGTCGGCAGACCTGCATATCCGCCGCACCGTCGGAGCTGAGCGCGCTCGGCTCCGACGGGTTGTGTTTGCGTCACGTGTGTGAAGGCTTGCCGGGACGATTCGCAAGCGTGGTACGACGCGCGTCGTACCAAAAAAATGGTAAGTCCATGATCGCCAAACTGCTCGGCGCGGCGCTTTTCCTTTTGGGAAGCTGCGCTTTCGCGCAACAGAGTTCGACTTTCTCGGTCACGATCGGAACGGCGGTCCTGTGCCTCGACGATATCGACCCCGGTTATTTTTTCAATTACCTGAACAAGATAAAACCGCCCGCAAGACACTCGGAGGGCGCTTACTGGTTTGCGACCAAGGAGTCTTTTTTCGGTACCCCCCTGAAGGAGGTTTTCGTCAGCGACGGGAGCGGCGAATATACCTTTATCGGCCTCGTCACCCGGCTGACGCCGCAACAGCTCGTCGACGCGCTCTCCGAGAGCGCTCCTGCCGGGGGGCGCTTCCGAAAGCGCGAACCCCGGAACAAATATTCTGTGTTCATTTCACCCGCCGGGTCGATCATCGCGTATCAGGGAAAATTCGCAAAAATATTCTGCCGCCGCGACAAGGTCCGGCGGGAGGAATGAAATATCGGAAATCCCGGCGTGCCGACGCCGCGACGCGGCGCCGGTCGCCCGCGTATCGCTCAATCGCGGGTACGCAGATACTCGAGCATTGCCTGGGCTTGCGCGTCGGGCGCGTACGCCAGGTGCAGAAGGAACTGCACCGTTCCGGGCAGCCTGCGACCGCCTTCGTACCGTGACCCGCCGGATTGTGTCGTTGCGATGCGCCCCCAGAATTTCGTTTGATTCTGCCCAAGCTTCTTGCGCAGGACGACAGCGTCTTTTCCTGTTTTCAGATACATTTTTGGGGCTTTAACTGCCTTTTGCCTTGCCGACATAGCGCCTCCATATCAGACGGATTGATCGTACCCGATTCAGGCAAGGCCGTATCGGCCGCCGAATCGAAACATGAAAGCGTCCGGACAGCTTCGCTCATGAGCATATGCCCATGAGTTCTCCGGGCGATTCGTGCCTTTTTCCCGCATTTTCATAATACCGGGATGATTAAAGCATGCCGTCAAAAGATATTCAAGTATTTTTT
>JAISDL010000013.1 GCA_031264825.1 Accumulibacter sp.
CCGACGTCGGCCGCGCGGTACGGATTCAGGAATTCCTCACGGTAGGACTCGATGATCTCGGCCTTGCGCGCCTTGGGATCCGCGGCTTCCTTGATATCCTTCATGTACAGGATATTGACCGCGCCTTCGGCGCCCATGACGGCGATCTGACCCGACGGCCACGAGAAAGTCAGGTCGGAACGCATCTGACGCGAGTTCATCGCGAGGTAGGCGCCGCCCATGGCCTTGCGTGTGACGATCGAGACCATCGGTACCGTCGCTTCGCAGTAGGCGTAGAGGATCTTCGCGCCGTGACGAATGACGCCGCCGTATTCCTGGCCGGTCCCCGGCAGGAATCCCGGACAATCGACGAAAGTGACGATCGGGATGTTGAACGCGTCGGCGATGCGGACGTGGCGCGCGATCTTGTCGCTCGAATTGATGTCGAGCGCGCCGCCCATGAAGCTGGGCTGATTGGCGATGACGGCGACGGAACGACCTTCCATCCGTGCGAAACCGACGACGGCGTTGGCCGCCCAGTCGGGCTGGATTTCAAAGAAGCTGTCGCGGTCGAAGACCTGGCTGATCACGTCGCGGATGTCGTACGGCGAATTCGGATCGTCGGGAATCAGCGTGTTCAGCGATACTTCCTGACGTTCGATCGAATCGTCCGTGGCGACCGGAGCGGGTTCTTCGTTGTTGTTTTGCGGCAAATAGGTCAGGAGTTTCTTGATGAGGTCGAGGCCTTCTTCTTCGGTTTCGGCGGCAAGGTGCGCAACGCCGCTGGTTCCCGTATGAACGGCCGCGCCGCCCAGGTCTTCCGTCGTGACTTCTTCGCCCGTCACCGTCTTGATGACTTGCGGCCCCGTCAGGAACATATAGCTCGTTCCCGCCATGACGATGAAGTCCATCAGGGCCGGCGAATACACCGCGCCGCCGGCGCACGGGCCAAGGATGATCTGGAGCTGCGGGATGACACCGGAGCACATGACGTTACGGACGAAAATTTCACCGTAGGCCGCGAGGCTGCGGACACCTTCCTGGATACGCGCGCCGCCCGAATCGCCGATCCCGATCAGAGGAATGCCGGCGTCGAGCGCCTTGTCGGCAATACGGCTGATCTTTTGCGACTGGACTTCGGAGAACGAACCGCCCATGACGGTAAAGTCCTGCGAGAAAAGCGCCACGGGACGCCCACCGATCTTGCCGAAGCCGGTCACGACGCCGTCGCCGATGAAGCGTTGCTTGTCGAGACCGAAGGTCGTCAGACTGTGGGTGGCGTAGGTTCCAAATTCATGGAACGAGCCTGGGTCCAGGAGATAATCGATACGTTCGCGCGCGGTTTTTTTGCCTTTCTTATGCTGGTCGTCAATGCGCTTTTGACCCCCACCTAGCATTGCCAGCTTACGTTTTTCAAGTAGCGTGGCAATGTCTTTCTCAGTGTTTCCCATTGCTATTCCCTCCGGCTAGACAACGTGTTGAAAAGAATTTTCCCAATTGGGCAGACTAGAAATCAGTTATGGGATTCTCTGCCTGCGCGCAGACAAAGTCAATACTGCGCCGTTTTTTTCGCTCATTAATCGCCTTCATTCTTCCGATTTCGCTTCCAAAGCGTCGTCGGCCCCGGAATTCCGGCGCTTTTTTGCGAATCCGCTTTTTGTCCGTCGAGGCGTGTAATAGAATTGGCGAAGGTTGTTCGACGTCGCCGCCCGACGCGGGTGGTTTTTGCCCGGGAACGGGCTTTTTTGACAAGCCGACATATCAGTAGGGGGAAAACATGAATCAGAACGTCAGCGCAAATTGCCGCACAGTCGCTTTTGTGGGTCACGGCGCCGCCGGCAAGACGACGCTCGTCGAAGCCTTGCTTGCCGCGACCGGCGCGATCCAGAGCCGGGGGTGGGTCGAAAAGGGGAATACGGTTTGCGACTTCGACCCGCAGGAAAAAGAACTCGGCCACTCGCTTTACTCTTCGGTCGCCCGCTTTTCATGGCAAGGCGTCAACGTCAACGTCGTCGACGCGCCGGGCTACCCTGAATTCGCCGGACAGTCGATCGGCGCGCTCGCGGCGGTCGACGCCGTCATGGTCGTCCTCAACGCGCAAAACGGGATCGAACTCTCGGCGGAGCGCATGTTGCGGCGCGCGAGCGCGCGCAAACTCTGCCGAATGATCGTCATCAACAAGATCGACGCCGAAAACATCGACTTGCCCAAGCTCGTCGCCGGCATCCAGGAACGCTTCGGCCGCGAATGCATGCTCCTCGACCTGCCCACGAGCCACGGTCAGGAAGTCATCGAACTCCTGGGCCACGACAGCGGCGAGAGCGACTTCGAGTCGGTCACGGAATCGCACCGCGCGCTCATCGACCAGATCATCGAAGAGGACGAAAACCTCCTCGCGCGCTACCTCGAAGACGGCGAAGAACCCGCCCCGGACGAACTCCACGCGCCTTTCGAAAAAGCCCTGCGCGAAGGACACCTCGTTCCGATTCTCTTCGTTTCCGCCAAAACGGGCGCGGGAATCCCACAACTGCTCGATGTCCTCACCCGCCTCGCGCCGTCGCCCATCGAAAGCAATCCGCCGCCCTTCCTCAAGGGCGAGACGGCCGACGCGACGGAATTCCAGGCCGTCCCCGACCCCGACAAGCACGTGCTCGCGCACGTCTTCAAGGTCGTCAGCGACCCCTTCGTCGGCAAGCTCGGCATCTTCCGCGTCTATCAGGGCACACTCAAGAAGGACAGCCAGCTCTACGTCGGCAACGCAAAGCGCCCGTTCAAGGTCAGCCACCTTTTCCGGCTCTTCGGCAAGGACCACGTCGACGTCGACGCTCTTTACCCCGGCGACATCGGCGGAATCGCCAAGGTCGACGAGATCGAATTCGATTGCGTCCTGCACGACTCGCACGAAGAAGACGCGATCCGCCTGCATCCGCTCGAATTCCCCCAACCGATGCAGGGCCTCGCGATCGAAACGAAGAAAAAAGCCGACGAACAGCGGCTCTTCGACGTCCTCCACAAGCTCGAAATCGAAGACCCCTGCTTCAAGGTCGAACGCCACGCGACGACGAACGAGACCGTCATCCGGGGCTTGGGCGAAATGCACCTGCGTTCGAAACTTTCCCGCATGGCGCAGCAATACAAGATCGAGTTGTCGACCAAACCGCCACAGATCGACTACCGCGAAACGATCACCGCCAACGCGCCGGGGCACTGCCGCCACAAGAAGCAGAGCGGCGGCGCGGGTCAGTTCGGCGAGGTCATGCTGCGCATCGAGCCTTTGGCGCGCGGCGCGGGCTTTGAATTCGTCGACGAGGTCAAGGGCGGCGTGATCCCCGGCGTCTTCATGGCCTCGGTCGAAAAAGGCGTCCGTCAGGCATTGAGCGACGGCGTCGTCGCCGGCTTCCCGGTACAGGACATTCGCGTCATCGTCCACGACGGGAAATCGCACCCCGTCGACGGCAAGGACATCGCCTTCTTCACCGCGGGTCGTAAAGCGGTGCAGGAAGCGATCCGCGCCGCGGCGCCGATCATCCTCGAACCCATCGTCGAAGTCGAGGTCGCCGCGCCTGAAAATACCGTCGGCGACATCGCGGGCGACCTCTCCGGAAAGCGCGGCCAAGTGACCGGAACGCAACCGCGCGGCAACGAGATGGTCGCGATTACCGGGAAGGTACCGCTTTCCGAACTCGACGGGTATCAGGGACGGCTCAAGTCACTGACCGGAGGAAAAGGGACCTTCGTCATGTTTTTCTCGCACTACGCGCCCGTCCCCGTGAACGTGCAACAACAACTCGCCGCGCAACACAAGACGACCGCCACCGAAGACGATTGAGGCATCAGGGATCAGGAATCAGGGATCAGGAATCAGAAAAATATGCGGCGCAAAGCGCCGGAAAATAATCTGTCTCCCGTCTCCTGACATCTGTCTCCTGTCACGAAACCGTCGCGGTTGAGGGCGCGTCTGCCGGAGGGGTGGCGGCGGGAGGAGCGGCGCCTGCGGGGGTGGTGGGCGAAGCGGCGTCGGGTTCTGTTCCGTTTTGCTTCCCGAACGCCTGTTCGATGCGCTGCTTTTCCGCAAGAACGCGATTCGCGTAGCTCGCCGTCGGTTCGGTCGAGCCGGCGTAATATTGCAGACCTTCGACCAAGCCTCCGCGCCGGCGAATCGCTTCTTCGAGTATCCGCACGCCGACGCGAACGTTGATTTCGGGGTCGAGGAAGGGGTTTTCACCCGCGTTTTCGGGCAGCTTGTCCATGTGGAAGCGCGGAATGATCTGCATCAGCCCCTGCGCGCCCATCGGGCTTTCCGCGAAAGGATTGAACCTCGACTCGATCGCCATGACGGCGACGATCAGGAGCGGGTCCATGCGCTGCTCCTCGCAAACAGCCTGCATCAGTTCGAAAAGGGGTTCCAGCGCATCCTGGGAAACGCGGTAGCGGCGCGCGACGTACCCGAGCGCGGCCTTCATGCGCGGAGAAAGCGGAGCGAGTTGCACCTCGGCGGGGAGCGCGGGTTGCACCGGCGCGGCGGGGACGACCTCTTTCGGCACACTCGCCGGATCATCCGATGGAAAGAGAAAGAAGGCGAAGAGAAACAGCACCCCGGTGATCACGAGGTACTGGATCAGGTACAAAGCGACATTCTTGCGGCGCAAAAGTATCCGTTGGAACACGCTCGATACAGATAGCATGCCCTCCTCCTTTCACTGTCGTCATCGCGAGACCGTCATGCGACAAACCCGATCGACGGGTAGTGTCGAGCGAGCGGCGCGCCCCCAGGAAAAAGCGCCGGCTCGAAAACCCCGATCTCGCCGTTTTTGTTATTTATCATTTCACCGCCGAAACGAATCGACGGCGCGGGACAAGCGGGGAGATGGTATTAATCTTGCCGGCTCTTGTCAATCACGACAGGAAACAGGAGACGGGAGACAGGAGACAGAAGAAAACCGATCGGTGTTTCAACGATCTTTCTCCGGCGGCGAAGCCGCCGCTAATCGATCTGATTCCTGTCTCCTGATTCCTGATACCTGATAGGCACGGCACGCCGTGCCCCTACAATCCATCTGATTCCTCATGAATCAACCCACGCCGCCGAGAGCGGAGCGGAAACGCTATAGGTTGGGGTGAGCGCAGCGATGCCCAACGTTTCCGGGGCGGCATGAAAATCGCTTACCGGCGGCAACGCCGCCGCTGACTGATCTGATCCCTGATACCTGATACCTGATACCTGAAAGGCCGCAGGTCGCTCTGTCCTCTGTCTTCAGTAAGGCAACTCGTAATCAAGCATTTCAAGCCGCCTTTCGTTCCGCGAGCGGAGGAAGAAACCGGCGCAGACGAGGAAGACGAACCCTAAAAGCGCCCGACCTTTTTCTTCCGGCGTCATGTCGACGGAGGGCTTGGGAATTTCCTGGACTTCGAAGCCTTCGACCTGCGTCGGCGCGGGAGGCGGTACAGGAGCCGCGGGATTTGCGGATGCGGTGGGAGGCGTGTCCGCGCCCTGGGGCGGCGGCGCGTTCCGTTCGGGCGCGGCCCCCTGCACCGGGGCTGCCGCGCTCCGTGCGGGAACGGCGCGCGCGCCCAAACCCGCGCGCGGAGCGACGCCTCCGGTCATCGCGGCGACGTTCGGCGCCGGCATGTTCGCGGCGTCCGCCATCGCCTGCGCGTCGGCCGCCACGGCGAGCGCGACGACTTCCGCGCTGCTGCACGATGCCGCGTCGCACGCGACGCCCGCTTCGGCGATCAGTTCGGTGTTGAGTTTTTCCAGGCGCTCTTTCACGTCGGCGTCGGCTTGCCAGTAGCCCTTGTTGACCGCGACGAGCATTTTGTCGACCATCGACTGGTACGCGAGCATGTTTTTGGATTCGCGGAACATTTCCTTGATGCCGAGTTCGTTCCGGTCGGTCACGTAGGTTTCGTACATTTCCTGCCACTTGGCGCCGTCGATCGCTTCGGGCGTCGTCACCTGCCAGCCCCAGAGGTTGTGCGTGACTTCCATGACGGCGCGCGCACCCGAGTAACCCTCTTTCATCATCCCCTTGATCCACTCCGGGTTCGTGTAGCGGGTACGCATTTCGCGCCCGATGAATTTGTCGAGCGTTTCGTGCTTTTCCGCGCCCCGTGCGCCGGAGAGGTTGAGAATATAGGTTTCGGGCGATTTGCCGCCGTTGACTTGCCGGATCGCCATCGCCGTCCCGCCGAGGTATTGAAAGACGTCGTCGTTGTCGAGCGTTCCGTACAGATTGCTCGACCGCGCGTGGATCGCGGCCTTGGCGTCTTTCAGCGCCATCTTGAAAATATCGACGGCGAGCGCCTTGCCGCCCGGAGATTCTCCCCAGTAGCCCTGACCGAAAAGGTTGCCGACGCGGTTGAAGTAAACGTCGGCAACCTTGCCGTCGTCCTCCCAGGTATTGCTCGCCTGGATGACGTTGTTGATCCCGGTTCCGTACGCGCCCGACGCCTCGGTGAATATCCGCACCGCCGCCATGCGCTTTGCGTCTTCGGGCGCGACGCCGCGCGATTCGAGCGCGCGCGCCGTTTTGAGAACATTGGCGTAGATCGGGTTGTCGTCCTCATTGAGGTCCTTGACCTTGCTCACCGCCTCGTCGATCAGAAGCATCAGGGTCGGCAGCGCGTCGCGGTAGAGACCGGACGGGACGACGGTGACGTCGACGCGCGGACGGCCGAGTTCGGCGCGCGGGATGACTTCGACCCCGCCGAGTTGCCCGCGTTCGTTCCACACGGGTTTAACGCCCATCAGCGCGAGGATTTCGCTCTCGGTGACGCCTTCGTGCCGCATCGCTTCGGTCATCCAGAGGTTGAAGACGACGCGGTCGGGGAATTCGCCGTCGTGCGCCTTTCGGTAGTCGGCGATGAATTTGTCCGCGAGTTCCTTGCCGAACGCCCAGACGCCCGGCGACGGCATCCGCGACGGGTCGAAGCCGTAGAGGTTGCGCCCCGTCGGCAGCGAGTCCGGGTTGCGGATCGGGTCGCCGCCCGGCCCGGGCGTGATGTAGCGCCCCGCAAGCCCGGCGACGAGCGCGTCGAGTTCGGCTTTGGCGGACGCTTCGATCGTCGCGGACAGTTCCAATATCCGGCGTTCGCGTTCTTCGGGGGTGAGTTCGCCGCCGACGCTCAGAATGGCTTCGGCGGTGCTCCGGCGAAGTTCTTCGGGCGGCGCAACGCCGAAGGTATGAAGACCGTAGGGCGATTTTTCTTCGCCGACCTCTTTCAGATAGTGTTCGAGCACCTCGACGTCTTCCCCGTTTTCCAGAGATTTCTTGCCGATGTCCTTGAGAACGCCGAGTTTTTCGGCGAGCGCGGAGACCTCCGCGCGCTTCACGTCGGCGGCGGCCTCGTTTTTCTGCGCGGAAACGACGTAATCGTCGATGAGGCCGCGAAGCATCGTCAGCTCCTTGTTCAGCGACGCGATCGTGAAAGGCGGCGTCATGTGCGAGACGATCGTCGCCATGCCGCGCCGCTTGGCCTGGATCGCCTCGCCGACGTCGTCGACGATATACGGATAGACTTGCGGTACGTCGCCGACCATCACCTCGCCGGGGTCGGCGGCGGTAAAGCCGATTTCCTTGCCCGAAAGCCATTCGTGCGTCGCGTGCGTTCCCACATGGACCATCGCGTGCGTCCTGTATTCCTTTTGCAACCAGAGGTAAAACGCGAGGTATTGGTGATGCGGCGGCAGCGTGACGTCGTGGTACATTTTCGCAACGTCCTCGCCCCACCCGCGCGTGGGCTGCGGCGCGAAAAGCACGTTGCCGAAGCGCTGCGCGGGAAAGACGAAGTAGGGTTTGCTTTTCTTGTCGCGCCAGAGCATGAACTTGAAGTTTTCCGGCTCGCCCCAGCCGCGGATCATGGCGTCGCGGAGTTTTTCGGGGAGTTTGTCGAACGCCTTCCTGTATTCGGAAACCGACCACAGGACGACGTGGCCGCCGCGAACCATCTTTTCGAGCGCGCCCGGCGTCAAGGAAGTCATGTTGCTGCCGTGCTCGTGCAGGAGTTCGAAAAGAGCTTCTTCGTTTTCGGGACGCCCGGTCGTATCGTATTTTTCGCGTTCCAGGCGGAGCAGAATCTGCCACAACGACTTCGGCAGAACGTTGAGGTAGGACGCGCCGATGTTTTCCTTTCCGGGCGGGTAGTTGTAATAGAGGAGCGCGACGCGCTTGTTCCGGTTGAGTTCGTAGCGAAGGCTGACCCATTTCTTGACGCGGTCGGCCGCGCGCTCGACGCGCTCGTCGATCGGGACTTCCAGGACGTATTCGAAACCGCTCTCTTCGTCGCGGCGGATTTCTTTCGCGGCGACGACGGTCGGTGCGACCGCGCCGACGAGTTCGGGAATGGCGACCTGCCACGTGCGCTCCGACAGCGTCAGCCCCAGCGGCGACGCTTCCCATTCCTCCTGCGATTGATTCTGGAGCGAGATGACGTTGATCGCCGGCACGCCGAGTTCTTGCAACGCGGCGGTCGTCTTTTTCGGCGACCCACCCATCTTGAAGACGAAGGAGACGGCAGCGACGACGCGCGGCTTGCCCTCCGGGCTGAGCAGAATCTTCCGAACGAGCGCGTCGGGCGGGTAGCCGAAGGCGGGCAGAACGTTGAAGCCGCGCGCCTCAAGCGCGCCGGTGAGGCTTTGCAAAAGCGGCGAATCCCCGCTCAGCGCCATGTTGCGGTAAAACATGATCGCGACCCAGACGTGGCCGCGCCCTTCGGGGCGTTCCTTGAAATAATCCGCCGCGTACTCCTCGAAGCGCTCGTACATTTTCCCCGTCCGGGGATTCCAGAGGCCTTCGCGCGGAAATACCTTCGGCGGACCGACCTCGAAATCGAAGCCGAAGTCGCGCGCGAGCAGGCGTTTGATCATCGCGGCGATGTTTTCGACGCCGCCTTCCTGCGTATACGCACGCAGTTCTTCGTCGCGCGTCAGCCCCGCCTTTTTTTCGCCTTCTTCAAACGGCGCGCCGACGGCGTAGGCTTTCGCGCCGCGCAGCGCCATCTCGCGCACCGGCGCCGTCACGGCGGCGGCGATCTCGCGCCCCATATTATGGACGAGCGCGACGTCGGCGTCGGCCAGCGCCTGCCGGTGCCGCTCTTCGAGGCCGGTCGGCAGGACGTGGAAACGCACGTCTTCGAGCGCTTTTTCTTGCGCCTTCAACTGCTTGACGGCCGCGATCGTCGGCTGCATCGACGAGTTTCCCGGAATGATCGCCACCGAAAGCGGCTTCGCGTACGCGAAGGCGCAAAAGAGAAGACCCGCCAGCGCCGCGGCGCGGCGCACAAAGCTCACGGCGCCGCGCACTTCACTCGGACCCGGACTCGGTCGGGACATAGACGATCCGTCCGTCCGCCAATCGGTACGCCGTTCCAAGGCGCTCGCCGCGCCCGGAAAGTTTCTGGTCGGTCACTTTCGACGCCTTGATTTCGTTACCCTTCTTCGTGATGATTTCGAGTTCGCCCTGCGCGTTCTTCTTCATCATCGTGACTTCGGAGTTCGGGTCCAGGAGGTCCATCATGTTGTACGCCATGAAGAGCGCGATCATCATCGAGACGATGAAAACGACGCTCGCGTCGAACAGATTCGCCACGCCCGAAATCGGGTCTTCGAGCGGCTGTTCGTTGTCGAGACCGAGTCGTCTACGCCGCCGCAGCAATCGCATCGTCGGCCTCCTCCTGTAAATGGCGCGGCGCGGCGTCGTTTCTTTCCTGCGCGAGCAGCACCAATTCGGCGGCGTGCGCCATTTCGCGGAGGTCTTCGCGCGCCCAGCGTTCGCGCGACAGCGCGATCAGATACGCCAGCGTCCCCGCGCCCAAGCCCGCGACGGTCGTCGTAAACGCGGTCACCATATTCCCGGCCATTTCAGGAATATTCCCCTGCGCCAGCGCGGAAAGCGAAATCCCCATCGGGATCAAGGTGCCCAGCAAACCGAGCGACGGGCCGACACGGATGACGAAGCGAACGCGGTCGAGGCTGTGCGACAAACTCAGTTCTTCGGCCTGAAGCAGGCGCTCGACCTCGAGTTCGAGGTTTTTCGGGTGTGCGCGCAGGTCTTTTTCAAGTCGGCGCAGGCGTTCTTCGAAGGCTTCGCGATCCGGGAAACGCTTCCGCCGACGCTGCCAGGCCTCGTAAAGCGTCATTCCAAGGCAAAGCGGCGTATAGACGATCACCAGCACGCACCCGGCGATGACCGGCATGTAGAGCGCCGTGGAGACTTCGTAAAGTACCAGCTCCAAAAAACGAATGAGGTCCATGCCTTCTTCCCGCCTTTCTTCCATGGGTCGCCGCCGACGCACCGCGCCGGCGGCCCCGTGTTGAAAAATTGAATTCTGCTTCAAGCGCGCGGCGCAGCGCGGCTCGAAGCCCCCGCCTCTAGAACGACGCCTGAAGCTGGATCGCCGCGCTCCGACCCGGCGCAAACTCGGTCGAAGTGTAATACTCCTTGTCGAACAGATTATGCACGATAAACGCCGCCTGGAAATTCCGGTCGATCTGATAGCTCACGCGCAGATTGGCGAGCCAGTATCTGTCGGAAAGCGCGCCCGGGACGTATTTTTTCACATCCGTGTTTTCCGCGTTGACGTATTGTTCGCCGATGTAGACGGCCGAAAGGAAGCCGCGCCATTCGCGCCACTTGGCGTCGAGGCCGATGTTGAACAAATGCTTCGGAGTGTAGGGAACGCGCTTTCCTTCGATGCTGATGAGGCCGCCGATCTCGTCTTCGGTGAATTTGGCGTCGGTATACGCGTAGCCTGCGGAAGCGCGCAGCCACGACGCGACGGGGATTTCGCCCGAAACCTCAATCCCTTGGACCTTGGCCCGCGCGGCGTTCGTCGCGGTGGAATAGCGCGCAAAGCCTAATGCGGCAACAGGGCCGTACACGCTGTGGTCATACGTGGTTTTGCGATAAATCATGTCCTTGATCCGCGAAACGTACGCGGCCGCCTTGACGACGCCGTTCCCGGGCAGCGCTTTTTCGACGCCGACGTCCCACGAAACGGCCTTTTCGGGCTTGAGGTTCGGATCCGACATCATCAGGATACTCCCCATCGGCCGCATCTCCGCGTACAACTCGTAATTCGTCGGTGCGCGGAAAGCCGACCCGACCGAACTGCGGAGCGTCAGCGTATCCGAGACGCGGTAGACGCCCGAGAGCTTCGGAGAAATCGCGGTCTCCTCGCGCTTCGGCGAGACGAAGGTTCCGAAGGGCGCGGCGGCGTAGCGGTTATTGACGCCGCTCGACTCCCATTTGTCGTAGCGCGCGCCGGCGTAGAGCGTCAGCGCGTCGGTCACGAAATACTGGTCCTGAAAGAAAACCGCCTTCAGCGTGCTTTCGCCCTTCATTTGATCATTCACCTTGACGTGTGTGTCTTCCGGGTCGCGCCAGTCGCTGACCGACCAGATTCGGCCGTCCATTTTCGCCTTGCTCATCGAGACGCCCGCGATGAAGTAATGCTTTTCGCCGAGCTTTCTTCCCAGTTGCGCGACGCCTTCCAGAATCTGATTCGGCGAACTCGTCTGCGAACCGGGGCCGCCGTCGAAGGTCTGCAAGGCCGATAGCGACGCGTTGGTGGGGCTAATGGTCGTTCCGGCGTTCCAGTTCTTGATGTCGGTGTAATTGATCGTCGTTTTCAGGTCAAAATCGTCGCCGACCTTGCCGTCGTAGCCGACGTGGTAGTGCTTTTCCTCACGCCGAGTCGGTGAGACCGTATTCCAGAGTGCGGTCTTGGTCAAGCTCAACCTCTCGCCCTGTGGCGTGGTGACGTAGGTCGTGCTCGTTCCCGGATTGACCACCGAGCCGTCCGACACCCTTCGCAGATAACTGTTGAAATGCGAGTAATCGCGTTCGGTCTTGACGTAGCGCAGACCCGCGAAGAATTTGGATTTCGCGTCGAGCTTGAAGTAGAGCCTGCCGTTGAAATAGAGCGCTTGAGCCGGGGTGCGCCCCTTATCGCCGATGATGTACGTGGGTTCGCCTGCGTTCGTCGTCGTCGGGCGCGCGCCGGTGACAGGAGTGCCTGATCCCGCCCCCGGCGAAGCGGTCACGTAAGTATCGTTGTAGCCGTCGAAATCGAGGTAGCGGACGCTGACGGAGGCCGCGAGGCCGTTTTCCCAAGCGTCGCGGTAGCTGACTTCGTATTCGTCGCGCGCGAGGTCGTTGAAGCCCTTCAGGTAACGCCCACGGATTTCACGCTTGTCCGGCACCTTGGAAATGATGTTGACGACGCCGCCGATCGCGTCGGCACCATAAAGCGCCGACGTCGCGCCCGGAGCGACTTCGATGCGCTCGATGTCGCTCATCGTGATCCCGATCATGTTCGTCGTCCCGCCGTTGTAGCCGTCGACGAGGCTGATCCCGTCGAGCATCACCTTCGTCCGCCCGTCGCCCATCCCGCGCAACGAAAACTGCGGCGAATGCGTATAGACGCCGAAATCGTGAGAGCTCGAAAACCCCGGAACGCGCGTGCTCAAGGCTTCGCCGACGCTTTTGGCGCCCGACGCCTCGATCTTGTCGGCACTGATGACCGTCATGCTCGCGGGCGCTTCCAGCGTACTCTGCTCGATCCGCGAAGCCGTCACGACCAGGTCCCCAAGTCTTTCATCCGCGCGAGCGTCTACGCCGCCAAGCATCACGAATAGCGACCCCCCCCCCCCGACAATCGCATACATTCGCGTCTTCATTTGATTCCCGTCCCTTTCTTCATTGATGAGAACGCTTATCATTGCGTAAACGGGAATCAATATCAATACGTGCGAGGGCATTTCGCCGAAATTTTTATGGGTCGAACTCCTTGGGAACACCTTAGAAAGAACCGCGAATTTCCAGAGAAACGTTTCGACCGGGCATCAAATAGTACTCGTAGTACTTCTTGTCGAACAAGTTATTGACGGCGAGCGTCGCCTTGAAATTCTTGTCGATCCGGTACGCGACGCGCAGATTGCTCAAGCGGTATTTTCCCGTACCGCCGAAGACGTTTTTCTCGCGGTCGCTGTTGTCCGCCTGCGCGTACATCTGGCCGATGTACGTCGTCGTCAGATTGGCCGACCAGTCGCGCCATCTGGCGTCGAAGCCGACGCTCGCCATGTTCTTCGGAACGTTGATCACGTACTTGCCTTCGAGCGACGTGAGCCCGGTATCGTCCTTGGTGATTTTCGCGTCGGTCCAGGTATAGCTCGCCTGCGCGCGCAGCCACGGCGTCACGGGGACTTCGCCTGAGAACTCGAAGCCCTTCATCCGCGCTTCTCCGGCGTTGGTCATCCGCGAGAGTTCGGTGATCGTGGCGCCGCCCAAATAGTCGTAGCTCCCGTCGGAAGCGGAAACCTTGCGATAGAGCATGTCTTTGAGACTGGTGCGGAAAACCGCCGCTTTGACATAGCCGTTCCCGGACAGGGCTTTTTCGACGCCGAAGTCGATCGACGTCGCCGTTTCGGGTTTCACGTTCGGGTCGGGAACGAGGACGCGCGCAGTCGTCGACGTGTTGCCCGTGTCGGAGCTTCGGCTCAGGCTGTACATGTCGCTGTTCGTCGGCGCGCGGAAGGCTTTTCCGACCGAAGTGCGGAAGCTCAAGCTCTCGTCCCAGCGGTAGACGGCGGCGAGCTTCGGCGAAAACGCCGATTTCGACGCGTTGGTTTTCAGCGTCCCGGTCGAATTCCAGAGTTTGCCGTCGGTCGTCCAGCGATCGTAGCGCCCGCCCGCGTAAAGCGTCAGCGCGTTCGTCACCGAGATTTGATCCTGGACGAAAAACGCATCGATCCGGCTATTGGCGTCGGTACGGTCCGTCATGCGGATGTGGTGGCTTCGGGATGCCGCCAGTTGGAGACGCTGTAGCTCCTGCGGTTCAACTCGTTGCGCACCGACGAGACGCCGACGATCAGATACTGCCTTTCGCCGAGATTGAAGCCAAGCTGCGCCGAGCCGTCGAGATTGTTCGTCGGCGTTCCGGTCTGCGAACCCGGGCCTCCGTTCTGCGTCGTACCGGAAGCGACGGTTCCCGCGCTGACGTAGTAATAATCCTGCTTCGCGTAGCTCAAATTGACCTTCAGGTCGAAGTTTTGACCGAGTTTGCCGTCGTAGCCCGCGAAATAGCGGGTTTCTTCGTTGTACGTCGGGTTGCTGCTGTTCCACAGACTCGACGCCGCCACCGGCGCGCCGCTGACGTACTGGTGGTAGTCCGTGTAGCCCAGCTTGACTTGGTAATAGCCGAAGCCGGCGTAGAACCTCGACTTCGGGTCGAGTTCGTAAAAGACCTTGCCGTTGACACGCGAGACGCGCGAGGGGATCGCGCCGCGGTCGCCGATCAGGTAGGTCGTCTGCCCCGTCGCGTTCGTCGAAACCTCCTTGGGGTTCCGCGACGCGTACGACGACGTGGTGCTCCAGACCTGATTCTGCTTCCGCGAACCTTCCCTGTCCTCATACCCGACGCTGAACGACGCGGCGACGCCGTTTTCCCATCGGTTGCGGTAACTCGCCGAATAGACGTCGCGCTTGACCTCGTCGAAGCCGCGCGTGTATTTGACGTTGATTTCCTCCTTCGTCGGAACTTTCGTGATGATGTTGACGACGCCGCCGATCGCGTCGCTCCCGTACAGCGCCGACGAAGCGCCCGGGACGACTTCGATCCGCTCGATGTCGTCCATCTCGACGCCGAGCAGGCTGCGGTTCTGCCCCGCGCTGCCGTCGGCCAAGCTGACGCCGTCGAGCATGATCTTCACGCGCGTCATCGTCTGGCCGCGCAAGGAATGCGTCGACCCCGTATTGACGCGGTCCGCGATCCCCGTCGGGCCGCGCCAGTAGAAGCTCGGCGCCTTCGCCGTCAGAGCGTCGGTCGGCCGGGCGGCGCCGGTCGCTTCGAGCGCCTCGGCGGAAACGACCGTGACGCTCGCGGGCGCTTCGAGCGTCCGTTGCTCGTAACGCGCGGCGGAGACGACGACTTCGCCGAGTTCTTCGTCGGCGCGCGCCTCCGCGCAGACAAGCGACACCGCGATCAGCGTTGCGACGCCCGGAAACGATAATTTTCGGCGTTTCATTTCAGTCCTCTCTTTCCTGAAGGTCGATCGAATAGTCGACGACGCGCCAGATGCCGTCTTCGTCCTGGCGCGCGGTGATTCTCTCGACGAGGTCCTCGCGGTTCTCGAAACGGCTCACGAATTCGAGAAGCATGTATTCGCCTCGCGGCAGGCCGTCGAGCGCGCGCGTCGGCAAGTTCCGCGACGTTTTCCGCGCGATCGCCTTTCCGAGGCCGGCGCGCGATTTCGTCAAGGCCTCGTCCCAGGCTTCGCGCGTTTTCGTCCGCTTTGCGAGCGCGGACGCGGCATCCCAAGCAGCCGCAAGTTCGCCGTCGTCGAGCGTCGAGAGCCATTTTTCAGCCGACTCGAACGCGGCCTGTCTTTTCAGGCTGCCTTTCGTTACGTAGGGTTCCGCGCCGGGGAGCAGGAATCCGTTCTGCTTGCCGAGCGCTTCGATCACGGCGCCGTACGCGGCCTTGCCGATCAATTCGCCGATCCGGCTGTGCCCGCCGGTATAGGTGACGCGCGGGCCGCTCACTCCCGAAACGACGATGACGTTGTCGGTCCCGGTTCCGGTCGCCTGCGCGGACTTCGTGGTGCTGCTGGGAACCTTCAGGTCTTCGAGCGCGGCGGTCTTCGCTTCGGTGACGGTGATGATCGCGCGCGCGATCGCGCCGTCGGAAAGGCGCGCGTTCGTCAAGAGGAGGATGTTGATCGTTCCGTGCGACGTTTCGATGTGCGTCCCCTCGTCGAGGCCGGTGCGGAGCGCGTTCGTTTCCGCGCCGCCGGTGACGAGCGCGGTGACGGTGAAGGGACCGTATTCCTTCGTCACGACCGCGAGGTTTTCCATGTCTGCCGACGTCCCCATCGTCGCAAGGCGGCGGCGTTGCGTCTTGAGGCTCCGGGCGATTTTTCCGTGAATCCTGTCGATATACACGTCCCACGCGCGCATGTCGCTCATGAAGTGTCGGGACAGGAGCGGGTGCATCGCGTGATTGACTGCGGCGCGCGCGACGACGAAGCCTTCCTGCGTCGAAATCGCCCGCCGCGCTTCGGGGAAAGAGACGATGAGTGTTTTTTCCCAGAGTCCGTCGCGCTCGTTTTCGATCACTTGCGCGCTCGCGGTGAGATTCGCGGGGAGCGGGACGGCGAGGGGTACGAGGGGTTCCGCCGCGAAGAGCGCGCGGGAAACGAAATTCAGGAGGAGAAGGAACAGCGGGAACAGCGCGCGACGGGCAAACCCGAAGAGGCGCATGCCGCGGTCGAGCGGGGTGGGTGAAGGATCCGAACAGTTTTCAGTGGGACTTCCGTGCCGCGTCGCTTCCATCTGGAACGCTTCCGTTGTTGAGCATCGCGCTTCAATAAATCGGTGTCCACGGGAAGGGGACGGTCAGGAGGTGGAACCGAAAGCGGGTTGTCGCGGCGCGGTGCAAGGATGAACGAGAAACATCTTCTGGCGCGACGGCCGGCTAACCCCCTACCCCGAGGACACCTAAGCATTTTTGGGCCGGTCTTCTGGCTTGCCTTCTTCCTTCTTCGTCGCCTTCCCATGCGATGCTTTGCACAGTGGCGTTTTGACGAAGTCGTCTGGCCTACAGCAGCGGGGGGCTGCGCCGGAATGGTCTAAATGTGTGCTGACACTTCGACTTCACCGGCTTCCCGTTTCACCCCGATCCAAGGATTCAATCGGAGCACCCAAAAACTGATACAGATTCTAACACCTTTTTTTTGAAATGGGCTGTATCAGGGATCAGGAATCAGATGTCAGGAATCAGAAAACAAGAACCGCGAAACACGCGAAAATCGCGAAAATTTATACAAACACTTCACCTTTCGCGTCTTTCGCGGTTGAAATCGGTTTTCTTCTGTCTCCCGTCTCCTGATTCCTGATGCGCCTGCGGAATCGTTGGGGTTCGCTACGCTCACCACCAACCTATACCGCCGATTGGGCACGGCACGCCCGCCGTGCCCCTACAAAGACTTTCGCGTCTTTCGCGCCTTTCGCGGTTGAAATCGGTTTTCTTCTGTCTCCTGTCTCCCGTCTCCTGATTCCTGATTATGCGACCTCGGGATGGGCAAATCGGAATTGAAACCCGCCGCATGGAACGATAAGATGCGACGTATTCAGTGTTCAGAGACGATCATGCAACGGAAAATGACAATTACGCTTGACGAGGCGGTTTATGAAGGGCTGTATCGAATCGTGGGCAAGCGCCAGGTGAGCCGGTTCATCGAGAATTTGCTTCGCCCGCATGTAACCGATACCTCACTTGACGAGGGCTACCGAGCCATGGCCGCCGATAAACAACGTGAAATCGAAGCGATGGCGTGGTGCAATGCCCTCGCGGGAGACGTGTCCGATGCGACGTGGTGAGGTCTGGTGGGTCGATTTCGACCCGGCAGTCGGTAGCGAGGTGCGTAAAAGGCGCCCTGCGGTCATCGTGAGCAACGATGCGGCCAACCGGAATCTGGCGCGTGTGGTGGTAGTCCCGGTGACCAGCAACACGGCGCGATGCTATCCGGGCGAAGCCGCCAATCAGGTATCAGGAATCAGGAGACAGGAATCAGACCAGTGAGCGGCGGCTTCGCCGCCGGAGAAAGATCGTTGAAACACCGATCGGTTTTCATCTGACCCCTGATAAGCCTGCGGAACGTTGGGCATCGCTTCGCTCACCCAAACCTATACCGCCGATAGGCCACGGCACGCCGCGCCCCTACGAGAACCCGCGAAAACGGTAATTCCCCCCCAACTTTCCCCCTGACAAGGGGGAAATGAAGGGGGTTTCGGGATTTCGGCAAGCGTTGGCGCGTTTCCAAGCCTTCCAAACCCGCCCTTATCACGTCATTCATAGGCCTGCAGAAACGTTGGGCTTTGCTTCGCCGCAGCCCAACCTATACCGCCGCCGGAAAAGATCAACAAAATACCGATCGGTTTTCCTCTGTCTCCTGTCTCCCGCCTCCTGTCTCCCGTCTCCTGTCTCCCGTCTCCCGTCTCCTGACTCCTGATATGCGCATGCGGAATCGTTGGGCATCGCTTCGCTCATACGTTCGCGGAACGTTGGGCATCGCTTCGCTCACCCCAACCTATGCACTGATGGGTACGGCACGCCGTACCCCTACAAAGACTTTCGCGTTTTTCGCGGTTGAAATCGGTTTTCATCCGATCCCTGAAAATGGTCGGGAAACCGAACACGGGCCTATCGGACAATGGCGGCATCCGGTCGGTGCAGTCGGCCTGCGATGGTAGGCAGACACCCGATGAACCCGAATGAACCGGTTCGGCCTGCGGTGGCGCGCAGACACCCGAAACGCCCGAAGACCGCGAGTTTCACGCCGGCGCGGTCCCGCAACGCAGGCCCGAAAGGACACCCTGAACATGGCGGATTGTTGTATTGGAGGAAAAGAAATGGAAAATTTTGGGATCAGTACCGAAACGCGTTCACCCCAAGTCCGCATAGGTTGGGGTGAGCGGAGCGATGCCCAACATCTCGCTTGCGCGAAGCGCAAGCCATTTCAGGGATCAGGTATCAGGAATCAGGAGACAGGTATCAGATCGATTAGCGGCGGCTTCGCCGCCGGAGTGACGAAACCCCACCGGGAATACCATCCCACCGTAGGGGCACGGCGTGCCGTGCCCGATCAGGGTTCAGGAATCAGACGAAAACCGGTCGGTGTTTTGTTGCTTTTCCCCGGCGGCAACGCCGCCGCTAATTTTCTGTCTCCTGTCTCCCGTCTCCTGACCCCTGATAAGCGCCTGCGGCATCGTTGGGGGCAGCAATGCTCACCATCAACCTATGCGCTCTTGCATTTTTGATTTGACCGCCGCGCTCTTCGCGCGGATACTCTCACGATCCTTCCACCGAATTCAGGGAGATTCCATGGAAATCACTTCTCTGGGCGAAGCGCGCTTCGACAACCCCATGTCCTTCCACGTCGACGACGCGGCGCGGGTACGTTACAACGTCATCGTCGAACCCGGCGACACGCCGACCGACGACTTCCTCTTCGAGGTCGCGGGGCCGCGTCGGCGAATATTTTTCGACCCGCCGAAAACGCGCGCGGGGATCGTGACCTGCGGCGGCCTCTGCCCCGGCGTGAACAACGTCATTCGCGCGATCGTCCTCGAGCTTTACCACCGCTACGGCGTCCGCGACATTTTCGGGTTCCGCAACGGTTACAGCGGTCTCGACCCGCGAGTCGGCGAAAAACCGATCCCAATGACTCCGGGATTCGTCGAGGACATCCACAAAGACGGCGGAACGGTGCTCAACACCTCGCGCGGCCCGGTCGATATCCGCATCGCCGTCGACAACCTGATCGCGCGGCGAATCGACATTCTTTTCACGATCGGCGGCGACGGAACGCAGCGCGGCGGCGCGAAACTCTTTCACGAGGCGCGGCGGCGCGGTTACAAGCTCGCCGTCGTCGGCATCCCGAAAACGATCGACAACGACGTCGCTTTCGTTTCGCGGACTTTCGGTTATCTGACCGCCGTCGAGGAGGTCTCGAAGGTGATCAACTGCGCGCACACCGAGGCGCACAGCGTCAGGAACGGCGTCGCCCTCGTCAAGGTCATGGGGCGCAACGCCGGGTTCATCGCGGCGGGCGCGACGATCGCAAGCCAGGACGTGAATTTCACCCTGGTGCCCGAACTTCCTTTCGTCCTCGACGGAGAAAACGGCTTCCTGAGCGCCTTGAAGCTGCGGCTCATCGACCGGGAGCACGCCGTGGTCATTGCCGCCGAAGGCGCGGGTCAGCATTTTTTCTCTACCGAAGCGCAGCGCTTCGACGCTTCGGGGAATCCGAAGCTGAACGATGTCGGCGCTTACCTGCGCCAGCGCATCGAGGCCTACTTGAGCGAAGAAGGCCTGCCGAGCACGCTTCGCTATTTCGACCCGAGTTATCTGATCCGCAGCGTCCCCGCGAACGCCGAAGACGCGATCCTGTGCAATTTTTTCGCGCGCAACGCCGTCCATGCGGCGATGGCGGGGAAGACCGGCATCTTGATCGGACATCAGCACGATACCTTTACGCACGTTCCGATCGAGCTTCTCGAACAGCGCAAAAAACAGCTCGACATCGACAGTCCGCTCTGGCACGGCGTCGTATCCTCGACGGGTCAGAATTTCGCGTGTGAGACGGAAGCGATCCGAGCTTTTGACGAACACTGAATATCGTCTGCGGTCGATCCAGAAGCGGAGCTATAAATGGCACTCATGACCTTGTTGCTCGCGGCGGGGCTTGCGGTTCTCTGGAATCGTGTTTCGGCGCTGCAAAAAGATAACCAGAAGATACGCGACGCCCTGCGCTCGCTCTCGCGTGACGTCGCGTCTCTGGAACTTTCGGTCGAAGCGAAAAAAGCACCCGCGCGCGACGCCGAAGCGCCGAGCGCCGCGCACGTCGAGACCCCGCAGCCCACGCTGGCAAGCGCGCGTGTTTCCATCGACACGCGGACGATTCCCGCGACCGCGCCGGAAGCGCCCCGCGCGCCGCTCCCGCCGGCGGAAACTCCAGAGGCCGTCGAACCCGCGACGCTACGCGCGCAGGACGGCGAGGCGACGACGCCTCTTCCGCCTCTTCCCCTTCCGCCTGCGCCGGAACCCACGCCGACGCCCCTACCGGAACCCGCGCCGGAATCCTTGCCCGAAGCTTCCCTATCCTTGCCTTCTCCCTCGGCGGCCGTCCTCGAGCACGCGGCGCGCTTGAGGCAAGGTGTGGCGATGCCGAAAGCCTTGCCGGATTCTTCCTCGTCTTCGCACGCGCTCTCTGCGTCCGTCCGCGCGCGCGCGGCGCGCCTCCGGGAAGGCGCGGCGATGCCGGACGCCTGGCTCGACTTCGCGGGGAATATTTTCGCCGCGGCGAAAAACTTTCTGTTCGGCGGGAATACCGTCCTGCACGCCGGTGTGCTGCTCCTCTTCATCGGCCTCGCGTTCCTGCTGCGCTACGTTTCCGAGCGTGTCTCGATTCCGGTCGAATTCCGCTATATCGGCGTGGCGGCGACCGCGCTGGCCCTGTTGGCGCTCGGCTGGCTCGTACGCCGGAAGAACGCCGCTTACGGCTTGACGCTGCAAGGCACGGGAATCGCCGTCCTGTATTTGACGTGCTTTGCCGCGATGCACCTGCATCGTCTGCTGCCGCCGTCGGTGGTATTCGTCCTGCTCGTGGCGCTGACCGCCGCCGCGACGGTGCTCGCGGTCGTGCAGGACGCCGTCGTCCTGGCGAGCGCCGCCGCGTTCGGCGGCTTCGCCACGCCGATCCTGGCGTCGACCGGCAGCGGCGACCACGTGGCGCTCTTCAGTTATTTCGCGCTGCTTTCCACGGGCATTTTGCTCGTCGCGTGGTTCAAGGCGTGGCGAATATTGAATCTGATCGGTTTTACCGGAACTTTCGGCATCGGCTTCGCGTGGGGAATCCAGCATTACGCGCCCGAAAAGTTTGCGAGCGTCGAGGCTTTTCTGTCGCTCTTTTTCCTCATGTACGTCTCCATCGGCCTCTTGTTCGCGCGCCGCAAGCTACTCGAAGCGGACGGCGTCCCGGAAGAAACCGAACGGACTCCGATCCTGCGCTGGTCGGTGCGCAAGACCGATTACGTCGACGGCGTCATGATATTCGGGCCGGCGCTGGCGGGCTTCGGGCTGCAATACGCGATCGTCGATCGCTTTTATCTCGGAACGGCGTTTTCCGCGCTGGGACTCGGCCTCTTTTATCTCACGCTCGCGTTTTTCCTGCGGAGACGCAAGCGCGTGACCCTGCTGATGGAAATCTGTATCGCGCTGGGGGCGATTTTCACCTCGCTGACGCCGCCGCTCGCGTTCGGCGCGCACAGCGTTTCGTCGGCGATCTGGGCGGTCGAAGGCGCCGGCATTTACTGGCTGAGCCTCGTCCAGAAGCGAAAGCTGGCGAGGTTTTTCTCGCTCGTCCTGATCGCGTCGTCGGCGCTCGCCTAC
Organism: Accumulibacter sp.; assembly: GCA_031264825.1. Classification (GTDB taxonomy): domain Bacteria; phylum Pseudomonadota; class Gammaproteobacteria; order Burkholderiales; family Rhodocyclaceae; genus Propionivibrio. Next base: position 21,931 of record JAISDL010000013.1, read on the forward strand.
CTCAGAGATACGGAATTCGGCCGCGCCACCTTGCTGGAGAATTCGATCCTGGGCGCCGCCCTGCTCGGCGCGGCCTTGCTGTTTTGCCACCGCGCCCTGAGACGCTCGCTCGCCGCCGACGACGAGGCCGAACTCGCGGCGGATCGGGTTTGCCTCCCGGTGTTTGCCGTCGCCGGTCTGGCTTTCGTGTATCTGGTCGCCCCGCTCTCTTTCGGCTACGAATACACGGTCGTCGCGTGGGCGGTCGCGGGTCTGGCGACGACTTTCGCCAGCCATTATCTGAACTCGCGCGCTTTCCTCGCCTGCGGATTGGGGATTCAAGGGCTTGGCGGCGTATTGTTCCTGATCCAGTTGGAAGCGGGAGAAACGGGCATCATCGGTCCGGGGTCGATGTGGGCGGGAAAGGCGAACGCCCTTGGCGCGGACTGGATGGGACTCCTGTGCGCGGCGCTCATCGGCTTGATGCTGGTCGTGAGCGAGATCGTCGCGCAGGTGAGCACGATGGCGCGTCGATCGCGTCCGCTCGCGCGGCAACTGGAACTTGCCCTGCTCGCCGGATTGGTCTTCATCAATCTGGCGCCGCTCTTCGTGCTCGAATGGAACAGTATCGGAATCGCTTGGGCAATGAGCGGTCTTTTACTGCTGTGGGTCGGGTTGTGGCAACGGCGGGGACTCGTGCTTTATTTCGGCGCCGTGATCGAAGCGGTCGCGGGACTTTCCTTCCTCTACGCCCTCTCCCGTCGACTCGCGTCTTCCGGGAGTTGGGCACCCGTCGCGCTGGCGCTCGCGGCGGCCGCCGCCGCATGGTTCATGCACCGAAGTACAACGCGCCCGGCAACCGCCCGCCGTGACAACGCATTCGCGCTCGATCCCGATCGAATCGACACACTTTCCAGCGTGCTGCTCGCGTGGGGGATGATCTGGTGGGTCTGGGCGACCGTCGATCATATCTTCGCATTTACCGACACTCTGGAAGGCGGCAGCTATTTCTCCGCCCTCCTCCGCAGCGAGCGTGAATACGCGGTGCTCTTCGCTTTGTCTCTTTTCTCCGTATTATGGACGGCACTCGCGCACGCAACGCAGTGGCGAGCCTTGGCGCTGCTCGCGTGCGGCGTGCCGCTCGCGGCGGCCACGGGGCTACTGACGACGCGCGGAGCGGGGCCCTTCGCGCTGGGCGCTCCCGCGTGGACGCTTTTTTTCTTCGGGCACCTCTTTTCCCTGCGGCGTCTGGCCGGACTCTACCCCGCCGCGGTGCGAAGCGGCGCGCACGTCGCGGGCGCGTGGATTTTCGTCGGCGTATTGACGCTGGCGGGGCGCGAATTCATGGTGCAGACGCTGGCCGGCGGGGACGCCGGACTTGGGGGCGCGTGGCCCTGGCTCGGCGGGGCGCTGGCGCCGAGCCTCTATCTATGGTTCGCAAGCGGCCGGCGCGGGAGATTCTGGCCGCTCGCGGAGTTCGGGAACGAATACCGCTTTCAGGCCGCGTTCCCGATGGCGGTGTTCATGTTCGCCTGGTTCTGGGCGGCGAACTCTCTTTCGACGGGCGACGCCGCGCCCCTGCCTTACGTTCCGCTCGCCAACCCGCTCGAACTGGGACTGTTGTTGGTGCTGTTCGCGTCCTGGCGCTGGAGCCGCGACTATCTGCCGCAAATCGGCGTGACGCCCGAATCGCTCAAAAACACGACGGCGATCGCCGGAGGCGCCGCGATTCTGTCCTTCATCACGATGATGGTTTGCCGCGCCGCGCATTTCTGGTCCGGCGTCCCCTTCCGTTACAACGCGATGGTCGCGTCGATGGGCGTGCAGGCGGGTTGGTCCCTGGTCTGGTCGCTGTTCGCGCTCGTTCTGATGATCGGCGGCAACCGGCGCGGCGAGCGGGGCGTCTGGATGACGGGCGCGGTCTTGACCGCCGTCGTCGTGGCAAAACTCTTTTTGGTCGAACTGAGCGAGCGCGGCAGTCTCGCGCGCGTCGTTTCTTTCATCGGCGTGGGTCTGTTGCTCCTCGTCGTCGGCTATTTTTCACCGCTTCCGCCGAAAACGGGGACTGGAGAAGAATCATGAAATCGAGCTTGGCGGCGCTGGTGCTCGTCGGCGGCGTGAGCCTTTCCGCTTCGGCGGCGGAAGACATCGCCGATTATGCGTACCGTACCGGGATCGCCCCGGAGCGCGCGGCAACGTGGTATCGCGTCGAAATTCCGGCGCACGTGCAATGGCGGGCGGCGCACTCCGACCTGCGTGACGTGCGGGTCTTCGACGCGAAGGGCGAATCGATGCCTTTTGCCTTGACGAAGAGCGAGACGCGCCGCACACAGGATCGGCGAGAAGCGCCGGCGCGCCTGTTTCCGCTTTACGCCGACGAATCTTCCGACGGCGGCAAGGCTTCGCTCCATCTCGCGCCCAGCCTGCGGATCCGGCGCGACGCCGACGGCGCCGTCGAAATCGACGTCCGCGAAGCTGAAGCGGGGACGCGCCCGACCGGACGGGGCGCCGGCGCGTCTCAACCCGGAAAGACCTTGAGCGGCTGGCTGATCGACGCGAGCGCACTCGATTTCGTTCCGGAACGATTGATGATCGACTGGGTCGGCAAGCAGGAAGGTCTTTTCCGCTTCACCATCGAAGGGAGCGACGATATCGAACATTGGCGCGGCCTCGGCAGCGGACAAATCGTGCAGTTGAGTTTCAACGGCGAGAGCATCACGCAGCGCGAATTCGATCTGCCGAGGCGCAAGTTTCGTTACTTGAGGCTGCGCTGGCAGGACGCAAGGTACGCGGTCGGCGTGCGCGGCGCGCGTCTTTCGGGCAGGGTCGTCAGCGTCGAGACCGTGTCCGCTCCCTTTGCGTGGTCGGGGCCGCTCGTCGGCGAAGCCCTCGCCGGACGCGAAGGCGAATACGTCTGGAATTTCCCGCTGTGCGCGCCGCTCGCGCGGGTGTCGATCGTGATCGACGAGACCAGCGCCCTGGCGCCGGTCATCTTTTCCGGGCGATGCGACCCCCCGCCGAACGCGCTGGCGCGGCCAAACGCCGACCCTCTGGCACTGGAACCGCTTTACAGCAGGCCGCGCGTCCGCGACGCGTTCAGGAGCCGTTCGCGGACCCGCGAACGCGCACGTGCCCGTGCGCAGACCCGTGAGCGCGACGCTTGGCGCACGCTCGCCAGCGGCTTGGTTTACCGGCTGCCGTCCCTCTCGGAGGGCGGCGGCGAAGAGTTGAAAAACGAACTCGACCTGCCCGGCGTTTCGGTCAAGCAACTGCGACTACAGGTCGACCCGCGAGGCGGACTGGGCGCGAAACCCCCCGTCATCGAAGTCGCGCTCCCCGCGCGCGACCTCGTTTTTCTCGCGCGCGGAGACGCGCCGTACCGTCTCGCCGTCGGAAAACCCGACGCGCGCGCGGCGGATCTGCCGCTCGCGTCGCTCGTCCCGGTCGACGTCGAACAAGCGGCCGCGTCGGGGCGCCTCGCGCGAGCGCGCCTCACGGATGACTCCGGGGCGCGCACGCCTTCAGCAAACGTCCCCGCGAACGCCCCTTCGGAAGACGGCGAACTCCCCGTCCGCAGAATCGTTCTTTGGGCGCTCCTCGCCGCCGGGGTCGCCTTGCTCGGCGGAATGATATTCAGTCTGCTGCGTCCGGCAAAGGACATCGATAAATCGACAATCGGGTAAAATACGCATTTCTTCAACAACAAGAGGTATTCACATCATGAAAAAAGCATTTCCCCTCGGCGTTGTGATCTTCCTTGGCTCCATCGGACTCGCCCACGCCGCCTGCACGGTCGAGGAAGCCCAAACCAAGGCGCAGGCATTCCAGCAGGCCGTCGTGACCGCCGCGCAGAAGGACCCTCAGAAATACCAGCAGGCGGTAACCGCGATGCAGAAAGACCTCCCCGCGCTTCAGAGCGCCAGCGACATGGACGCGCTCTGCAAGTTCTACGACGACTGGACGAAGAAACTGAAGTAATTCAACAAGGCTGGAGAAGAGGAATCAGACAAAGGCGTCTGGTGCTTGGCCGTAGACCAGACGCCCGTGTTCCAGCACGTACTTGACAGGAATTTTCGGGTTATTGATGTCTTTGTCCCCGTCGGCGCGCCACTTCTCCTCCCATCTTTGAAAGTAAAACTCCAGATCATCGGGTTCCAGCATGTAAACGGACTGAAGGGCGATATGCCTGTAGATCGCAAAGACCCAAGGAACTTGCCTGTACTTCGCAATGATGGCGGGGTTCATATGGTGATGCGTCGAGAAACCTTTGGTCAACTCGATGTTCACAGACTTGAGTTCGTACTCGCGCCCGGATGAGTCCATTGCATCATTCCCCTCTCGTCCGGGAATGATCTTCAGATCCAAAAGAAGCAGCACCTGCAAAAGCTTGCCGCCATTGTCCTGAAACACGTCGTCGATACCGTGTTTGGAAGCCAGTCGTTGGTACTCTTCGATAGCAGGCCAAATTTTCTGAAGGCGTGCGTAATCGTTATGCGGTGTGAGCGTCATTCCTTATGTTCCTCCAGCAACGAAGCAGGGGAAACGTTCAGTGCAATGGCGAGTTGACCGATGTTGTCGATGGAGATGTTCCGCTCACCTCGCTCGACCGAGCCGACATAGGTGCGATGAAGACCCGCCGCATCGGCCAGAGCCTCTTGTGATAGTCCGAGTTGTTCCCGCACCCTCCTCAGATTCAAGGAGAAGCGCCGCCTTATGGTCAAGGGGTTTAACTTTTTCTTCACATACGGGATAATGGAGGCATGATGACGATAAATCTACAGACTATAAGTAGCGCCCGGAATGATCGATAACTTTTCTCCGGCCTACTTCACGCGCGCGGGAGCAACTTACATCGGGGATTCCCGTGAGTTGCTCGCGGCACTACCGGATGACAGCGTCAATCTTGTGATGACCAGTCCCCCTTTTGCGCTCCAGCGCCAAAAGGAATACAGCAACCTCGACCAGCACGAATATATCGATTGGTTCCTTGGCTTTGCAAAACTGGTATACCGAAAGCTCAAGGATAACGGTAGCTTCGTCGTAGACTTCGGCGGAGCGTATATGAAGGGGGTACCTGCCCGCAGTCTCTACAACTTCCGCGTGATGATTCGTATGGTGGACGAATTGGGGTTTTTTCTTGCGGAGGATTTTTACTGGTTCAATCCGTCGAAGTTGCCAAGTCCAATCGAGTGGGTAAACAAGCGCAAACTGCGTGCGAAGGACTCGATCAATACAGTCTGGTGGTTCAGCAAGACCGAGTGGCCCAAGTCGGATATCACCAAGGTTCTTGCACCCTACAGTACACGCATGAAAAAGCTGATCGAAGACCCGGATAAGTTCTATACCCCCAAGCACCGCCCATCGGGGCATGATATAGGTAGAGGTTTCGCAAAAGATAACGGGGGCGCAATCCCTCCAAACCTTCTGCAAATCCCGAACTCCGAGTCCAACGGGCAATACCTGTCGGCGTGCAGGGCTATCGGTGTCAAGGGACACCCCGCGCGCTTTCCTGCGAAGTTACCCGAATTCTTCATCCGCTTGCTGACCGATCCCGACGACCTCGTCGTGGACATCTTCGGCGGCTCGAACACCACTGGACAAGTCGCGGAGACGGAGGGACGTTACTGGATGGTATTCGAGGCTCACCCAGAGTACGTGGGTGCTTCCGCCTTCCGATTCCTCGACCAGGGCATGGCGCCAGAATTCATGAAAAATATCTATGACCGCATTGTTTCAGGAGAATCTGTAAACCTCGATGAATGTCGGCGGCAATCGGCCTTGGCTTTTTAGGTCAGCTTGATTTTTCCCGTTCAAGCCTCTCCGGCATGGCTTGACCCGCGCGTCCGCCCAGGCGTCCGATGCGCTGGATGCCGAGTACGCATCCGCTCAAGGTCATGAAGATTCCGAGCAAGGACGCGAGCACGACGACGGCGCGCCGAGCCGTCTCGTGACGGTCGAAAGGTGGGAAGTCCAGGCGGTGCAGTCCTCGGTAGAGCCAGCGCTGTACGCGCGCGCTCCGGTCGATTTTAGCGTTGATGCTTCCCGTCGCCGGGTCGATGTAGTAGGCGCTTTTCTCGGCGTCGTCAAAAACGAGGCGCGCGACGGGAAGGACGAGTTTGCGCCCGTTCCGGGGATAGTAATATGCGTCCTGCTCGGTCAGCCAATCCGCCGAAACGAGATTCTCGCGCGGTTTCAAGCCCTTGCCGCGCGCGGCGATCGCGTCGAGGGTGAGCGGCGGAGTGCGGCGCGCGTCGGATGCCGAGAAAACGACGCGATCCGGGACGTCTGTGTCGAAAAGCAGTGCCGTCGGCTGCGCATCGAATCGCGCCCAGGCGACTTCGCGCGACTTCGCGCCGAGTGGCGGCGTCCGGCTCAAGGCTTCGGCGTCGAGCGCCCCGCCCGCGAGCCACGCGCGCTCTTCTTCGGTCGTCCGGGCGGTTTTCGCCCAAGCCATCGGTGAAAGTGAAAGCCAGCCGCTGAACAGCCACGAGAGCAGAAAAACGCCTCCGAAAAGACCGCTCACGTGGTGCAGGCGTTTCCACTTTTCGCGGTACGGCGTAAAGCGCCCGCCCGAGTAGGGTTTCCGAATCTTCAGACGTTCGACGCCGAGGCAGAAACCCGAAAGCGCCGCGAGCGTCGCGGCGAAGGCGAGCCAGAGGATCACCGCGCGCCAGAGGCCGAAATTCCGGCGCAGTTCCGTAAAGTAGAGCCAGTGCGCGAAAGTCCCCAGCCAATTCCACGCGCGTTCGGCGCGCGCGGTATCGAGGACGACTTCGCCGCTCCGCGTCGAGACGTAATAATGCCGCCCGTCGTCGAGTTCGGCGCGCACGAGAGGCCGTAGAGGGTCGAAGTTGGCGACGACCGACCATTGGTCGCGTTCGACCGCGACGAAGGAGTGGATCGCCGCCTTGCCCGCATAGGGCGCAAGGACGCGGCGCAGCGCGGCCTCGTCGCTCGGGTCGAGCGGATCAAGCGCCTCGATCTTCGTCGCGTCGTCGGCGCGAACCGAAACCCGGCGCGATTCGCCGTCCTCGAAGTGGTAGACCGGACGACCGCCCGAGGCGTTGAGCCGGACGCTTCGCGGCCACCCCGACCGCCCCGTCGATTGCCACGCCTCCAGAGCCGAAATCTTGACCGTCGACGCGTCGAGCGGCGGCAGACCGGCGAGCCGTTCGGCGAGGCTCAGCGTCGGGCGCGGCACGAAGACCATGACGACGCCCGAAACGAGCCACGAAAGGATCAGGACCCCCAGCGCGATTCCCGTCCAGCGATGGACGAGATGCAACCCGCGCAGGAGGCGTCCCATTTCAGAACTTCAGTTCCGCAACGAGGTCGAAACGCCGAGGCTCGCCCAAGATGAACTGGCTGTTGTAACTCGACGCCGCATAGACCTTGTTCGTCAGATTGCGCGCGATCAGCCGGAAAGTCGTCCTGCGGTCGTACTGCCACGCGAGGCTCGCGTCGGCGACCGTATAGGCGGGGATTTCGGTGGTACTTGAGTTGTCGGTATAACGCTTGCCGACGTAGCGCAGTCCCAGCGAGCCTTGCCATTCGGCGAGGCGATAATGCCCCCAGAGGTTCGCCGTGTGGCGCGGAACGAGTTGCGGCCGGTTGCCGTCGCGTGAGACGTTCACAGCCGGGTTACCCACGGCTTCGGTCAGATCATCAAGACGCGCCTGGAGCCACGTGTAGTTGCCTTCAAAACGCCAGTTTTTCGTCGGGGAGAGCGCGGCGCCCAATTCAACGCCCTGCGAATGCTGCTTCCCGCCTTGGACGGACAGTGCAGAATTGACCGGATCGCGGGTGATGATGTCCTTCTTCTCGATTCGGAAAACGGCCGCGGTCCATTCGCCGAGACCGTTCGGGAGCGTCTGCTTGATCCCGGCCTCGACTTGGCGCCCTTTCGTCAGACGGAAGCGAGTATTCATCAGGTTCGATGTAATCAGATCCGTCACGGGGTCGTGTCCCGCGCTGTACTGGCCATACAGGCTCGTGTCGCGCGTCAGGAAATGCGTGAGGCCGACGCGCCACGCGGTACCGTTGACGCTTTGATTGTGGTAAGGAGCATAAGTGGAACTATTGTAATTGGGATGAGTCGATGCCATGAGTCTATCACGCGAAACCTTGGAAAAATCGCGGCGGATCCCGGCCAGCAACTGCCAGCGATCATGGAACTTCCAAACATCTTCCGCATAAAGCGCGTTGAAGGTCGATTCGGTTTTCCATTGCGGCACCACCGCGTTCAATGGCGTGGTGGAACTCCCCCAATAGTAGCCGTGTCCTGGGTTCGACGCCGAGACGCTCGAAGAGCCACCATAAGGAGAAGGAGACCAAGGGGCGTCACTCGTATACTTGAAATCGACCCGTGCGGTCTCCCACCCGAAAACGGCGCGGTGCTGCGCCGCCTTGACGACGGCTTCGAGCCGGTTCCCGGTCTGCTCAAGGTCGTGCCGGATATACAGATAGTCGCTACGTGCGACCGTATTGGTCGCCGAATTCAAGGTATAACGTTCAATATTCTTCCACGTCCGCTTGGATTCGAGGCGGTACAGCTCGTTGTTGATGTTCAGCCAGTCGTTCACGCGCCAATCGGCCTTCGCGCGCAGGCGGAGTTCTTCGTAGCGGATGAGCGCGTCGCGCGCGTTGTAGCTTTCCTTTTTCAGCGATTTGTCGAGATGCTGGTTGGTGCCCCAGGGAATACCGTAGTAGCGGTCGGGGCGTTCGAGGCTGTAGTCGGCGATCAGGTCGAACTTCAGGTCGCTGTTCGGCTGGATGCGAAACATGCTCATCAGTTTTCCGCCGCGCGACTCGCCGAGGTCGTGCCAGCCCTCGTTGTGGAAGCCGTAGGCGTCGACGCGGTAAGTCGTTATCGGCCCCAGCGCGCCGCTCGCGCCGACGCCCATGCGCTTGTAGCCGTCGGTGCCGAGTCCGAACATGACTTCCTGCCGCGATTCGCGGGTCGGCTGCTTGCGGATCGCGTTGATCGTCGCGCCGACGGTCCCGGAACCCAGGACGACCGACGCGGGGCCGCGCACGACGTCGAAACGCTCGTACCCCCACGTGCTCGACGGGTAGTTGATCGTCCCCGACGCGGTCTGAATCCGCACGCCGTCTTCGGCGACGGCGACCGAGCGCACACCGGCAAAACCACGGCTCGAAAACGACAAACCGCCGTTTCCGGGGGTCGGGCTTACTGTAAGGCCCGTCGTCCGCGTGATCGCGTCGATGATCTGCGTATCGCCGCGTTCGGCGATCGTCTGGCTGTCGATACTTTCAAGGCTCGCCGGAAGCTCTTTCGCGCTCAATCCCGTCCGGCTGCCGGTTTGCGAGGGCGT
>JAISDL010000036.1 GCA_031264825.1 Accumulibacter sp.
GGGCGCTCAATCTTATCGAACTCATCCACTTGTAGTCAGAAACCCGACACCCCTTCCTTCGTCAAAGTCTTGGCCTATCAGGGAAAGTGCGCTCATCGGGTGGGGGAACTTCGGGCTAACCTATAGCGTTTCCGCTCCGTTCTCGGCGGTATAGGTTGGGCTGAGGAACGCGAAGCCCAACGATTCCGTATGCGCATTTTTCATCCCGCCCCGGAAACGTTGGGGTTCGCTGCGCTTACCCCAACCTATGACGCCTCCGCTCTGTCATCTGCGTTTGCGTGCGGTTTCGAGGTATTCGCACAGGCGGTCGGCGCCGTCGAAGAGGCGCGGCGTATGGCGCTGCATCAGGTCGGGGTCGATGAAGAAAAGGTTGTTGCGCGCAACCGCGGTGATCGACGCCCAGCGCCGCCAGTCGTCGAGCCATTCGGGGCGCGACTGATCCATTCCGCTCGCGATGATGACTTCGGGGTTCGCGGCGACGACCGATTCGACCGTGACGTTCGCCGCGAGCGGTTCGAGCGCTCCGAAGACGTTTTCGCCGCCGCAGAGGCGGATGACGGTCGAGATGACCTGCTTTCCGCCGATCGTCGTCAGAGGCTGCTGCCAGATCTGGTAGAAGGTGCGCACGCGCGGCAGCGCGGAGTAGCGCGCGCGCAGCGCAGAGAGGCGCGCTTCGAGGCGCGCCGCCACGGCGTCGGCGATCTCCGAAGTCCCCGCGAGCACACCGAGGCGCCTCAATTCCGGCGGTATATCCTCGATGCGGTCGGGCTGCGAAACATAGACGCTGAAACCGAGCTTGCGGAGTCTTTCGAGGTGCGCCGGAGAATTCCCGCTCTCCCACGCGACGATGAGGTCGGGCTTCAGCGCGGCGATCGCTTCGAGGTCGAAATGCGAATAGCTTCCGACGCTCGAAATTTTTTTCGCCTCTTCCGGGTAATTGCTGTACGCGACGACGCCGACGAGCCACCGTCCCGCGCCGGCGGCGAAGATCGTTTCGGCGAGATGCGGCGCGAGCGTCACGATGCGGCGCGCGGGCGCTTCGAGGCGGATCGGCGCGCCGGTGCCGTCTGTCGTTGCGACCTCTCCGCGCGCGGCGGCGGCAAAGAACGACAGCATGAGTGCGAGCAAGGTTTTCAAAAGCATCTCCGCATACGAAGACGGCATGGAGCGCGGCATGAGTCGGCGGCGGACTTTCATCACATTCATTGGTCGTGAAAAACATCTGCGAGGCGCGCCCATTCGCTCTCGATGCCGGGGAGTCCGAAGCGCAGCAGGCCGTGCGCGTCGAAGCGCCGCGTCAGGATCGCGCGGCGCGCGAATCGGTCGAAGACTTCGGCGACGCGCGGCGTTTTGACCGAGCAGAAGAGCGCCGTTCGGCGCACTTCGCCGAGCGGCGCGAGCATCGACGCAAGGCGGCGCGACGCGGCACCCAGGCGCTCGCGCGCGCATCGCTGCCATGCGGCGTCTTCGAGCGCGCGGCGCGCGACGAAGCGCGACGGGTACGAGAGCGGCCAGGGGCCGAGCATTTCGCGCAGCGGCTGGAGTTTTTCCGCCGCGCCGAAGAGAAATCCGACGCGCGCGCCGGCGAGGCCGAAAAATTTTCCGATCGAGCGCAGGACGAGGAGGTTCGGCGCCCGGGCGCTCCCCGCGAGTTCGACGACGGCGTTTTCGGGTTCGGCGTCGGCGAAAGCCTCGTCGACGATCAACCAGCCGCCGCGTTCGCGCAGGGACTCGGCGGCGGCGAGCACGTCGTCGCGCGTAAAATTTTGCCCGGTCGGATTGTTCGGGTTGCACAGGAGGACATTCGGCGTCCTCGCCGCGAGAAGGCGCGGCAGCGTCGGCAGACGGAAAAGCGGGTTTCCGGCGCCCTCCCACGCATGTGGATGTTCTTCGTAGATTGGCGCGAGGCACGCGAGCGCGATTCCGGGGAAGAGCGCGGGCAGCGACTGGATCGCCGCCTGAGAACCCGGTAGCGCGATCAGGCTTTCGTTCCCGTAGAAGCGCGCGGCGGCGTCTTCCAGCCCGTCGTTGTCCTCGGGCAGGCGGTTCCAGCAGCGCGGCGGGATCGGCGGGACGGGGTAGACGTCGGGGTTGATCCCCGTCGACAGGTCGACCCAATTTTCCAGGGGAATATCGTATTGTCGCGCGGCGACGCGCAGACGTCCTCCGTGTTCAAGCACAGGCCAATCCTCCAAGGAAGTAAAGCGCAAGCCACAGGGCGATGGCGCGGCGGACGAGCGTCAATGCGCGTGGAATATCACGGTGGTCGGGCGGCGCGCCCTCGCCGAGTTGCGGGCGTTCTTCCGTTTGCCCGTGATAGACCGCCGCGCCGCCGAGGAGAAGGCCGAGGCTCGCCGCGCCCGACGACATCACCGGTCCGGCGTTGGGGCTTTCCCAGAGGGGCGCCTGCCGCCGCCAGCAGGCAAATGCGCGCCGCGTCCGTCCGAGCAGCGCGTAGGAAAGCGCCGTCAGCCGCGCGGGCAGATAATTGAGCGCGTCGTCGATGCGCGCCGCCGCCCAGCCGAAATGACGAAAGCGTTCGTTCTTGTACCCCCACATCGCGTCGAGCGTATTCGAAAGGCGAAAGAGAACGGCACCCGTCCCGCCGAGCAGAAAGAAGCAGAAGAGCACGCCGAAAACGGCGTCGTTCCCGTTCTCCAGCGTCGATTCGACGCAGGCTTTCGCGACGCCCGATTCGTCGAGCGCGCTCGTGTCGCGCGAGACGATCCACCCGACGTGCTCGCGCGCGGCGGGGAGGTCGCCGCCGGCAAGGTCGCGCGCGACGCGCTCGGCGTGTTCGGCGAGGCTGCGGCCGCCGAGCGCAAAGTAGAGCAACAGAATATCGGCGAGCGGGGAGAAAGGGAGGGTATGCGTCGCGTACCACGCGAGCGCGGTACAGGGCAGGACGGCGAGCGCCCACGCGAGGACGCCGCAGGCGCGGCGCGCGGCGTCGGGCATCAAGCGGTTGAATCGCCGCTCGATCGCGTCGGCGATCGCGCCGAAGCCCGCGAGCGGATGCGCGCGCCGGGGTTCTCCGAGAACGCGGTCGAGAAGAACGCCGAGAAGCGCGGCGAGCGGCGCGAGGAGGGCGGGCGGAATCGCTTGAAAATAAGTTGCCGCGAACTCCGGCGCGAACGGAGAAGTCATGAGAAAATGACCGATTGAGCCGTCAAAACAGGAAACCGGAATTTTACGATGAACTTGTCCGAAAAACCCAATAATTCCTTTTCCAGTTCATTCATGCCGAGAAGACGAGCCGCAGACAGTACTGTAGTACGGCAAGGCGAGTCGACGAAGGAAGGGATGGACTGGAGAAGGAATAAAACGCCGTGTCTCATGGTTCAGGGCTGTACATCCGACGCCGGAAAATCCGTCCTCGCGGCGGCGATCTGCCGCATTCTCGCGCGTCGCGGCGCGCGTGTCGCGCCCTTCAAGCCGCAGAACATGGCGCTCAATTCGGCAGTGACCGTAGACGGCGGTGAAATCGGGCGCGCGCAGGCCCTCCAGGCGCAGGCGGCGCGCGTTCCGGCGCACATCGACTTCAACCCCATCCTCCTGAAACCCTCGACCGACAAACGCGCGCAGGTCGTCATCCACGGCAAGGCGCGCTCGGACCTCGACGCGCGCGCGTACCACGAATACAAGCCGCGCGCGATGAAAGCCGTCCTCGAATCGTGGGCGCGGCTCGCCGCCGCGTACGACTGTATCGTCGTCGAAGGCGCGGGCAGTCCGGCGGAGATCAACCTGCGCGCGCGCGACATCGCCAACATGGGCTTCGCCGAAGCCGTCGACTGCCCGGTGATCCTCGTCGCCGACATCGACCGCGGCGGCGTCCTCGCGCACCTCGTCGGAACGCTCGAACTCCTCACGCCGAGCGAGCGCGACCGCGTCAAGGGCTTCGTCATCAATCGCTTTCGCGGCGACATTTCGCTTCTCGAACCGGGCCTCACCTGGCTCGAAGAACACACGGGCAAACCCGTCCTGGGCGTGCTGCCGTATCTGCACGGCCTCTACCTCGACGCCGAAGACGCGCTGCCCAAAGGGCAGGACGTGAAGACCGACGCGAAACTCCGCGTCATCGCGCCCGCGTACCCGAGGATTTCCAACCACAACGACCTCGACCCGATGCGATTTCACCCCGACGTCGACTTTTGCTTCGTCGGCCCGTACGCGCCGATCCCGCCGTGCGATCTGATCGTCTTCCCCGGGTCGAAAGCCGTCCAGGCCGACCTCGAATGGCTCCGCGCGATGGGGTGGGAGACGGCCGTCCGGCGCCACCTCCGCTACGGCGGCAAGGTGATCGGCATCTGCGGCGGATTGCAGATCATCGGAAAGCGTCTGCACGACCCGTTTGGCCTCGAAGGCGCGCCGGGGAGCGTCGAAGGCCTCGGTCTTCTCGACTTTGAAACGACGCTCGAAGAAGAAAAACACTTGGAAAACGTCGCTGGAACGCTCGCGCTGCCCGACGCGAACGGTGCCTTCCCGCCGATTTCGGGCTACCGCATCCACATGGGCGTCACGCGCGGCCCCGCGCTGGAGCGCCCCGCAACGCTGCTCGACGGCGCGCCCGAAGGCGCGGTCTCCGACGACGGACAAGTCCTCGCGACCTACTGCCACGGGCTGTTCGACAGCCCCCCCGCGCTCGACGTCCTGCTCGAATGGGTCGGCTTCCGCCCGGAATCCGTTTTCGACCCGAACGAACGCCGTGAGCGCGACATCGACCGCCTCGCCGACGCCGTCGAACAAAACCTGAAACTCGAACTCCTGAGCGAATGGCTACCAGCCCTTCATAGGTTGGGGTGAGCGCAGCGATGCCCAACACCTCGCAGCGTGCATAGGTTGGGGTGAGCGCAGCGATGCCCAACGTCTCGCAGTGTGCATAGGTTGGGGTGAGCGAAGCGATGCCCAACACCTCGCGTGCGCGAAGCGCAAGCCATTTCAGGTATCAGGTATCAGGTATCAGGAATCAGATCGGTCAGCGGCGGCTTCGCCGCCGGAGTGACGAAACTCCACCCATTCCGCATAGGTTGGGGTGAGCGGAGCGATGCCCAACATACGGCAAATGACCGCGTGAAAACCACCCGAACAAAGCGATGCGGCATGGGTTCCCCACTTTCCCCCTGACAAGGGGGAAATGAAGGGGGTTACCGGCG
>JAISDL010000042.1 GCA_031264825.1 Accumulibacter sp.
TCGGCGGCTGTGGCAAAGCGCGCATGGCGCGTACGGACAATCGCATCGGCATCACGCATCGCGAGGCGAGTTTCGGCATTCGGCACTTTGAGTACGAACGGCAGTTGTTTCTCGGCGACGACCCGCGTCAGGAATACGCGAACGGCATCCGAAACGGAAAGCCCCATTGCGGCAAGCGTTTCGGTGGCTTGTGCCTTCATGTGCTCGTCTACGCGAACGTGAAGCATTGCTGTGCTGGCCATGTGTTTCTCCCTGGAACTTGTGAGATACATGTATCTCACTTTATGGCGATTCGCAAGGACGTAGGTACTCCGCCCGCGCCCCACATCAGACGTGCGACATGCCTCCGTCCACGGTCAAGTCCGCGCCCGTGGTGAAGCTCGAAGCCTCGGAGAGCAGGAAAAGAACGGCCTGCGCCACTTCGGCGTCTTGCCCCCAGCGGCGCATCGGGATCAGATTTTCGACGTAGACCTTCGCTTCGGGAGTGCGCGTCGCCTCTTCGGTGAGCGGCGTTTCGATGGGTCCCGGGGAGACCACGTTGACCCGAATCCGGCGCTTCATCAAATCCGGCGACGTTCCGAGACTCCGGGCAAACGCCCGGACGAAGCCCTTGCTGCCCGCATACACCGCGTCCCCCGGCTGCCCCTTGCGCGCGGCGACCGACCCGACGAATACGACCGAAGCGCCTTCAGAGAGGAACGGCAAGGCATGCGTGAAAGTAAAGACCGCCCCGCGGACATTGACGTCCATCAGGGACTGGTATTCGGCGACGGTCAGCGCGTCGATTTCGATGTTGGGAGAGACTCCCGCATTCACGACCAAGGCGTCGATGCGTCCGTGACGTTCTCCCACCGAGCGCATGAATCGGGCGATGTCGTCGGGTTCGGAGACGTCGAGAGGAAGCGCCTCGCCTTGTCCGGCGAGTTCATCGGCCAGCTTTGCGAGTCGTTCCCGGCTCCTGCCTGTGGCGACCACAAAAGCGCCGGCGCGTGCCAAGGCCAAAGCCACCGCGCGACCGATGCCGCTGCTCGCCCCGGTGACCAGCGTGATTCGCCGCAACGGGGTTGCGGAAAAATTTTGCGCTATTGTCATTTCCTGTTCCATTTTCAGTGTGCTTTTGGCTCCTTTCATCGGGGTGGCGCCTGGCTCACCCCGACATATGCACTTGTCTTGTATGCGCAAACGCCGGGACGAGATACCGAGGAGTCATGAACAGGGATGGCATGGAGAGACCGTGAGATTCCCCTCTCCGCCATTGGGGAGAGGGGAAGGTTTGAATCAAGGTACGTTCTCTGGATGACTGACTTCCGAGTGAAGCCGGACCCTCAAGCGACGAGTTTCTTCAGGCGCGCCCGGTACGCTTCCATATCGGTGATCGGGCGCGTGGCGACACCTTCGTCGATCGCGGCCTGCGCGACCGCCGGCGGGATGCGCTCGATCAGGCGCGGGTCGAAGGTCAGGGGGACGAGGTTGTTCTGCCCGAAGGTGAAATCGCGTCCCGGGTAAGCCTTTGCGACGTCGGGATGAATCTCTTCCCTTGCGATCTCGGCGATCGCGCGGACGCAGGTGAGCTTCATGTTTTCCGTGATCGCCGACGCACCGACGTCGAGCGCGCCACGGAAGATGAACGGGAAGCACAGGACGTTGTTGACC
Organism: Accumulibacter sp.; assembly: GCA_031264825.1. Classification (GTDB taxonomy): domain Bacteria; phylum Pseudomonadota; class Gammaproteobacteria; order Burkholderiales; family Rhodocyclaceae; genus Propionivibrio. The sequence goes on from JAISDL010000042.1 coordinate 1,654, forward strand.
TGATTCGGATAGTCGGAGCGTCCCGTCGCCATGATGACATCGGGGCGCGCTTTGTGCGCCTCTTCGGGCATGATTTCCGGCGTCGGATTGCAGAGCGCGAATACGACGGGGCGTTTGGCCATTTTCACGAGCATTTCACCCTTCAGCACACCCGGTGCGGAAAGCCCCAGGAAGATGTCGGCGCCTTCGAGGGCGTCGGCGAGCGTCCGCGCCTTCGTGTCGGCGGCGAATTTCTTCTTGACGTCGGTCATGCCGTCCCGACCCGCGTAAATGACGCCGCGCGTATCGCAGACGATGAGGTTCTTGCGCTGGACTCCGAGTTCGCACCAGAGCGTCAGCGCCGAAAGCGCCGCGGCGCCCGCGCCCGAACACACGACCTTGATTTCGTCGATTTTCTTTCCGGTCACTTCGAGCGCGTTGAGCATCGCCGCCGCCGTAATGATCGCCGTACCGTGCTGGTCGTCGTGGAATACGGGGATCGAGAGACGTTTCTTGAGCGCGTCTTCGATGTAGAAACACTCGGGCGCCTTGATGTCCTCGAGGTTGATTCCGCCGAGCGTGGGTTCGAGCGCGGCGATGATGTCGATCAGCTTGTCCGGGTCGTTTTCGGCGAGTTCGATGTCGAAAACGTCGACCCCGGCAAATTTCTTGAACAAGCACGCTTTCCCTTCCATGACGGGCTTGGAGGCCAGAGGCCCGATGTTGCCGAGCCCGAGCACCGCCGTTCCGTTGGAAATGACGCCGACAAGATTGGCGCGGGAGGTATACAAGGCCGCCGTTTCGGGATTTTCCTTGATCGCTTCGCACGCGCAGGCGACGCCGGGCGTGTAGGCGAGCGCGAGGTCCTGCTGGTTTTTCAGAACCTTCGACGTGCACATGGAAATCTTCCCAGGCTCGGGGTAACGGTGATAATCGAGGGCGGCAATCCGTAATTCTTCTTTAGTCATGAAAACTCCTGTTTTTGTGGTATTCGGTCGGGTCTCGGGCCGAGACCCGGCGTTTGAAACTGTATACGATTTTCCTGTGATTCCAAAACCTTCTTCGAACCGGCGTGCGCGCGTCTTCGCGCCTTGGCCCGTATTTGACCGCGCCGTGTTTCGGAGAGTTCCCTATTTTACGAATTCCTCTCCCGCGATTTCGTAAAGCCGGATAAAATCTTGAGGTTTTGAGTTTATCCAGCTCCGTTGATGAATGGAATGAGGACGGCGGCTTGCCCAGGCGGCGCGTCGCCCCCGCTTTCGATTTTCCGCCCGACGCTTTCAATCGAGGAACGAACATGAGCACCCTGCCGGAACAATTGCGAGAAATGGAATCGCACCACTCCATTTTCGAATCGGCGCTGCGCCGTCTGCCCCTGCCTGTCTGCGCCGTTTTCGGATCGCCGGACCAACCCGTCCCCGTCCGTTTTACCGCGAGCGAAAAAATTCTCAGAACGCCCGACAACGCAATCGTCGCCCGAAGTTTCCCGCTCTCGATCGAAGCGTCGGGCAACGCCGTTCTCGTTCCGACGCCAAGCGACGTGGCGCCCGTGAAAGGCAAGCGTGTCGCCGTTCTGTTTTCCGGCGGCCCCGCCGCCGGCGGTCACAACGTCGTCGCCGGAATCCGGCGGATACTCGGCGATAAAAATACGCTGCTCGGCGTGACGCCCGGTCCGAAAGGGCTGATCAAGGGGGCGTTTTTCGAAATCACCGACGACGCGATCGCTTCCTACGTCAACACGGGCGGCTTCGATTTCCTCGGCACCGACCGCACAAAGATCAAGACCGACGCCCAGTTCAGGAAGGTCAAGGAAAACTGCGTCGAACACGCAATCGACGCAATCATCATCATCGGTGGAGACGATTCGAACACGAACGCCGCGATCCTGGCCGAATACCTCTTCAAGGACGTGAAGCCCGACGGTTCGGGCGTGCAGGTCATCGGCGTCCCGAAAACGATAGACGGCGACTTGCAGGTCAAGGGCTTTCTGCCGATTTCCTTCGGGTTCGACACCGCGACCAAAATCTATTCCGAAATGGTCGGCAACATCCTCCAGGACACGCGCTCTTCGCTGAAATACTGGCATTTCATCAAGCTGATGGGGCGTTCCGCGTCGCACGTCACGCTCGAAGTCGCCCTCCAGACGAAGCCGGCCGTCGCGCTGGTCTCCGAAGAAGTCGCCGAGAAGAAGCAGTCCTTAAGTTCGATCGTCGACCAGATCGCGCGCGCCGTCGTCGCGCGCGCGCGCAAGGGGATGAATCACGGCGTCGTCCTCGTTCCCGAAGGCCTGATCGAATTCATCCCGGAAATTCATTACTTGATCGTCGAACTCAACGACGTGCTCGCGCACAACGAAAAGGAATTTTCGAGGCTGCACGACTCGGCGCGGCTCATCTTCATCCAGAACAAGCTCTCGTCCGAGAACGCCCGCCTGCTCGCGTCGCTGCCGGATTACATCGTCAACCAACTTTTGACCGACCGCGATTCACACGGGAACCTCCAGGTTTCCCTGATTCCAACCGAACAACTCCTGATCGACATGGTCGCGCGCTACGTGCGGGAAATCGACGCGGGAATCCCCTTTGCCGCGCAAAGCCACTTCTTCGGGTACGAAGGGCGCTGCGGCGCGCCGACGCGCTTCGACGCGGCCTATACCTACAACCTCGGCCTGACCGCCGCGTCGCTCGTTCTCGACGGGCGCACCGGCTATATGGCGAGCGTGACGGACCTGACCGACGGCGGGCGTCCGATCGCGATCCCCCTGACCGGGTTGCTCCAGATCGAGCGTCGGCAAGGCCAGGACGAATTCGTGATCCGCAAGGCGCTCGTCGAGATGAATTCACCGGCGATGCGCTACTTCGCGTCGCGCCGCGGCGACTGGGCCGACGACGACCATTTTTCTTCGCCCGGTCCGCGCCAGATGTGGGGACCCGCCGCGCGGCAGCAGCCGATCACCGTCGCGCTCAACTCGAACTCGGATTCGCTCGAATTCACGATCGGCGAAGCCGCCGGGTGTTGATCTGATCCCTGATGGGGCGCGCCGTGCCCAGCGGCGGTATAGGTTGGTGGTGAGCGTAGCGAACCCCAACGATTCCGCAGGCATATCAGGGATCAGATAAAAACCGATTTTTACCGCGAAAGGCGCGAAAGGCGCGAAAGGTCTGTATTCCCCAAACTTTTTCGCGTGTTTCGCGGTTCTTGACGATCTGATCCCTGTCCTCTGATTCCTGATCCCTGATGTTGGGCATCGCTAACCTATAGCTTCTGTCCTCTGCTGCGTTCGGCGGTTACAATGCGGTATGCCCGTCGACCACTACGAAAACTTTCCCGTCGCGTCGTTTTTGTTGCCCAAGCGGCTGCGCCGTCCGGTCGAGGCGATCTACCGCTTTGCCCGGAGCGCCGACGATATCGCCGACGAAGGCGACGCGAGCGACGCCGAACGTCTGCGCGGACTCGCCGAGTTTGACGCCGAACTCGACCGAATCGAACGCGGCGAGGCGCCGCTGCGCGCCGACTTCCAGGCGCTCGCGCCGCTCGTCGAAGAATGGGGCCTCCCGATTCAACTCTTCCGCGACCTTCTCGACGCGTTCGCGCAGGACGTCGTGAAAAAACGCTACGCCGATTACGACGAATTGCTCGACTACGCGCGGCGCTCGGCCAACCCGGTCGGGCGCCTCCTGCTTGGCCTCGTCGCGCGCGCGAGTGGGGAAAACCTGCGCCGCTCCGACTGCGTCTGCTCGTCCTTGCAACTCATCAACTTCTGGCAGGACATCGCGCTCGACTGGCGCAAGGGGCGCGTCTATATTCCGCAGGACGCGCTTTCCCGCTTTTCGATCGACGAGCGCCAGATCGCCGAGGCGCGCTGGTCGCCCGAATGGGCCGCGCTGATGGATTTTCTCGTCGACCACGCGCGAAGCCTGATGCTCGAAGGCGCGCCGCTCGTCCGGGACCTGCCGGGACGCATGGGAATCGAAATCCGTCTCACAGTGCAGGGCGGGCTGCGCATTCTCGAACGCATCCGCGCGGCGCGCGGCGATATTTTCAGCCGTCGTCCCACGCTCGGCCCGCTCGACTGGCTGCGCATGGGCGTTCGTGCCGTCTCGGCAGCTTCGTGATGACGCCCGAAGAATACTGTCAACGGAAAGCCCAAGCGAGCGGGTCGAGTTTCTACACGAGCTTTTTCTTTCTGCCGCCGATGCGCCGCCGCGCGATCACGGCGCTCTACGCCTACTGCCGCGAGGTCGACGACGTCGTCGACGAATCGACCGACCCGAACGAGGCCGCGCGACAACTCGGAGAATGGCGCGGCGAGATCGAAGACCTTTACGCGGGCGCGCCGAAACACCCGGTGACGCGCGCGCTCCTCCCCTTTCTTTCGGAATTCCATCTGCCGAAAGCGCGCTTTCTCGAAATCATCGACGGGATGGAGATGGACCTGCGTCAAGCGCGCTACCCGGATTTTGACGCGCTCGTGCTTTACTGCTACCGCGTCGCGGGCGCCGTCGGCCTGCTCGCCGCCGAAATCTTCGGCAGGAGCGAGGAGGCGACCTGGGATTACGCGCACGCGCTGGGCACGGCGCTGCAACTGACGAACATCGTCCGCGACGTCGGCGAGGACGCCGCGCGCGGGCGCATCTACTTTCCGCTCGATGAACTCGAGCGTTTCGGCGTCTCCGAAGACGACATTCTCGCGCTGCGCGACTCCGAAGGCTTCCGCCGGCTGATGGCCTTCCAGATCGCGCGCGCCGAGAGCTTTTACGCCGAAGCCGCGCGCGCGCTTCCCGACGCCGACAGGAAAGCGCAGCGTCCCGGCCTCGTCATGGCGGCGATCTACCGCGCGGTGCTCGACGAAATAAAGCGCGACCCCGCGCAGGTCCTGACGCGCCGCGTCTCGCTCTCGACGTGGAAAAAGCTCCGAACCGCGGTGCTCGCCTGGATTCGAGGATAGACGTGCGCGCAGCCCCAGGAAACGCGCGAATCGCGGTCGTCGGCGCCGGCTGGGCCGGCCTTGCCGCCGCCGTCGAACTCTGCGCGGCGGGAATGCGTCCCGTCGTTTTCGAAGCGGCAAAGCAGATCGGCGGACGCGCGCGCCGCGTCGAATTCCACGGCCACCCGCTCGACAACGGGCAGCATATCCTCGCGGGCGCGTACCACGAAACCCTGCGCGTGATGAAACGCGTCGGCGCCGACCCAGAACGCCTTTTCCACCGCTTTCCGCTCGAAATCGAGCACGCGCTCGCGGGGTTCCGCCTCGCGCTCCCGGAATCCGGGAATATTTTCGGGAAAACACTCAATCTCGCCGGCGCGTTCTTCACGGCGCAAGGCGCCCCGTTCGACGAAAAAATAGCGGGCGCGCGCTTCGTCCAATCGCTGAAACGCCGAGGCTTTCGTTTGGCCGAGGACTGCGCGGCGAGCGAACTCTACGACCGTGGCGGCCTGCGCGGGAAGATGCGCCGCTACTTCTGGGACCCGATCTGCCTTTCTGCGCTCAACACGCCGCCGGAAAAAGCGTCCGCGCAAATCCTCGCCAACGTCCTGCGCGACACGCTCGACGGCGCGCAGTCCGACACCGATTTCCTGCTCCCCGCCACCGACATGAGCGCGCTCTTTCCCGACGCGGCGGCGGCCTTCATCGACTCGAACGGCGGCGAACTGCGCCTCCAGCGTCGCGTCGGAACCTTCCGGTCCGAAGCGAAGGAAATCTTCATCGACGAGGAGGCTTTTGGCCACGTGATCCTCGCCGTCGCACCGCAGCATGCGCTCACTCTCCTCGAAAGCCACGCGGAGGCGAGGGCGGCTGCGGAAATCCTCTCGACCTACGCTTTTGAGACGATCGGCACCGTCTATGCGGCGTACCCGGAAGACGTCGGCCTTCCCGCGCGGATGCGCGGAATGGAATGCGACGCGCCGGGGGCGATCGGGCAATGGGTCTTCGACCGCGGACGCCTCGACGAAAGAAATCGCGGAATCTTCAGTTTCGTCTTGAGTTCGAGCGCGAACGGCTGGGAAGAGTACGACGACGACGCGCTCGCGTTGCGCCTCCACCGCGAACTCGAAACGCTTCTGAAGCGTACTCTCCCCGCGCCACGGTGGACGCGCGTCGTCCGCGATCGCCGCGCGACGCTCTCGTGCCGCCCGAAGCTGCGAAGGCCCTCGGCGGAAACGCCGATCGAAGGGCTGCAACTCGCCGGCGACTACGTCTACGCCGACTACCCCGCGACGATCGAGAGCGCCGTTCGCAGCGGCGTCGCCGCCGCCGCGCGCGTCGTCGAAAAAACGCGCATACGATAAGCCCGACGCGGCACGGCGCCGAAGCGACCGCTCACTCCGCCGCCGGAAGTCCGCGGCTGGGGGATGGAATCAGACGGTTTCTTCTATCCTCCCCGCGTGCATCTTCAGCCGTCGACCGCAACGCGCCGCGATCTTGTCGTCGTGCGTCGCCAGGACGAGCGTCGTGCGGCTTTCCGCGTTGATTGCGAACATCAGGTCGATGATCTGGAGGCCGGTCGCCTCGTCGAGGTTGCCCGTCGGCTCGTCGCCGAGAACGATCCGCGGACGCGGCGCGAACGCCCGCGCGAGCGCGACGCGCTGCTGTTCTCCGCCCGAAAGATGGCGCGGATAATGCTTCATCCGGTGCGAGAGGCCGACGCGATCGAGCCAGAGTCCGGCGTCTTTTTGCGCGTTCGAAGCGCCCGCGAGTTCGAGCGGCAGCATGACGTTCTCGATCGCGTTCAACGAAGGCAGAAGCTGAAACGACTGAAAGACGAAACCGACGCTGCGTCCGCGCAAGACGGCGCGCGCGTCCTCGTCCATCGCGCCGATGTCTTGCCCGTCGATCACGATGCGTCCCTCGCTCGGCGTATCGAGTCCGGCGAGGAGGCCGAGCAACGTCGACTTGCCCGACCCGGAGACGCCGACGATCGCAACGCTCTCGCCCTCCAGGACAGCGAAAGAATTATCGTGCAAAATAACGAGCGGAGTCCCGCCGTTATCGACGCTTTTCCCGATTCCGACGGCTTCGATCATCGTCGTGGAGAGATTCATGTTCATATTTTCATTACCGTTATCCTTGCTGCGCGGGGGCTTCCTCGTCGTCGTTCTCGCGCTGTCTCCGGCGGTGTTCGCCGCCGGAAAAATCCTCGTCCACGGAGACTCGCTCTCGGCCGGCTACGGAATCCGCCGCGACGCCGCTTGGCCGGCGCTTCTCGCGCCACGGCTGCGAAAAGAGGGTCTCGATTATACTGTCATCAACGCGAGCATCTCCGGAGAAACGACGAGCGGCGGACTCGCGCGCCTGCCCGCCGCGCTGAAACGCCACCGGCCCAGCGTCGTCGTCATCGCGCTCGGCAGCAACGACGGGCTGCGCGGAATCCCTGTCGCGGTCATGCGCGGCAACCTCGAAGCGATGGCGCAGGCCGCGCAAGCCGCCGGCGCGCGTGTCCTGATCGTCGGCCAACGCCTTCCTCCGAACTTCGGAGTCTTCGCGGAAAGCTTCCACGCGGCGTTCGGCGAAGCCGCGCGCGCGAAGAAGGTAGCATACGTCGACTTCCTGCTCGACGGTGTTGCGGACCGTTCCGAATTATTTCAGCCGGACAACCTCCATCCGACCGCCGAAGCGCAGGCGCGCCTGCTCGAAAACGTCTGGAAAGGGCTTCGGCCGCTGCTGAAGCAGGTATCAGGAATCAGATGACAGGGATCAGATCGATTAGCGGCGGCTTCGCCGCCGGTAAAAAGCTTTTTCATGCCGCCCCGGAAACGTTGTGGCTCACACATTCGTTCAGCCCAACTATACCCTTTATCCTCCGCCCTCGGCGGTATAGGTTGGGCTGAGGAACGAGAGCCACAACGATTCCGCAGGCTTATGAATGATGCTGGGTTTTGCTTCACCGGAATCGGCGGTACGCGCGTTTCAGAGTCAATTCCAAAATTTTCCATTTCTTTTCCTCCAATACAACAATCCGCCATGTTCAGGGTATCCTTTCGGGCCTGCGATACGGGACCGCGTCGGCGTGAAACACGCGGTCTTCGGGCGTTTCGGGTGTCTGCGCGCCACCGCAGGCCGACCGCAACGACCGGATACCGCCATTCTCCGATACGTCCGTGTTCGGTTTCCTGACCATTTGAGCGCGCATAGGTTGGCGGTGAGCGCAGCGAACCCCAACGATTCCGGAGGCGCATCAGGAATCAGGAGACGGGAAACAGGAGACAGATGAAAACCGATCGGTTCACGGCGGTATAGGTTGGCGGTGAGCGTAGCGA
>JAISDL010000216.1 GCA_031264825.1 Accumulibacter sp.
GGGTCGATTCCGACGAGGAAACCGCGTCGGCCTCCGTTGATGTAGACAAGCGGCAGGTCGAAGAGACTCTTTTCGGCGAAGACTGGCATTTTCCTTTTCGTTCCGAAAGGACTGATGCCGCCGACCAAATAGCCGGTATGGCGCGTCGCCGCTTCCGGCGCGCACGGCGCGATCTTTTTTCGGTGGGCCTCGCGCGCGAGTTCGCGCGTCGAAACGCGGCAGTCGCCGTGCATCAGGACGACGAGCGGCGCTTTTCCCTCGTCTTCCATGACGAGCGTTTTGACGACGGCGTGTTCGTCGACGCCGATCGCCCGCGAAGCGACGCGGGTTCCGCCGTGCTCGACGTGCGTATATTGGTGGGTCGTGAACGCGACGCCGTGGGCTTTGAGGAAGCGTGTCGCAGGGGTTTCGGGCGCGCGTTCAGCGTTCATCGGCTGCGATCATCCGCGCGGGTGGTGTGCCTTATGCAGCGATTTCAGTCGTTCGCGGGCGACGTGCGTGTAAATCTGCGTCGTCGATATGTCCGAGTGCCCAAGGAGCATCTGGACGACGCGCAAATCGGCGCCGTGGTTGAGCAAATGCGTTGCGAACGCGTGGCGCAGGACGTGCGGCGAGAGCCGGTCCGGGTCGATTTCGGCGTGCCGCGCGTAGCGTTTGATCAACTGCCAGAAAGCTTGGCGCGTCATCGCGGAACCGCGCGCTGTGACGAAGACGTATTCGGAAACGCGCTCTCCGAGCAGTTTGCCGCGCGCGTCGGAAAAATAACGTTGCACACTGTCGATCGCGTTTTCACCGAGCGGGACGAGACGTTCCTTGCCGCCTTTTCCGAAAACGCGGACGACGCCCATATCGAAATTCACTTCGTGCAGCTTGAGCTTGACGAGTTCCGAGACGCGCAGGCCGGTCGCGTAGAGCGTTTCGAGCATCGCTTGGTCGCGCAGGCCGAGCGCGTTTTCAAGCGACGGCGCGGCGAGCAGGGCTTCGACCTGTACTTCGGAAAGCGCCTTGGGCAGGCGCGACGGTTTGGCGGGCAGCACGATCCGCTGCGACGGGTCGGTCGAGATGCGGCCTTTGGCCAGCAAATACCGGTAAAAACGCCTCAGTGTCGAGATATGGCGCGCCTGCGACGAGGCTTTCATTTCCCTTGAGAGTCGGGCGACGAAGCGCATAATATCTGCTTCGTCGGCGTCGAGCAGGCTTTCGACGCCTTCTTTTTTCAGGTAGCCCGCAAGGCGTGAGAGGTCGCTCCGATAGCTTGCGAGCGAGCTTTTCGACAAGCCGTCTTCGAGCCAGAGCGCGTCGCAGAAGGCGTCGATTTCCGCGCAATTCTCAAGAGTCGGCGGCGGGTTTTCAGACGCGCTCATGCTCAAGCAGCCGGCGCTTGACCTCGAGGAGAAAGCCGCCGCGCTGATGCGCGAAACCGCCGAGTTTTCCGCCGGAGGCGACGACGCGATGGCAGGGAATGATCAGCGGGAAAAAATTGGCGCCGCAGGCTTGCCCGACCGCCCTCGGCGCGTTGTGCAGGCTTGTTGCGATCTCGCCGTAGCTTCGCGTGTGACCGCTGGGGATCGCGGCGATTTCTTCCCAGACGCGCCGCTGGAAGGTCGTGCCGGAAAAGCGCAAGGGGAGCGCAAAACGAAAACCGGGGTCGGAAAAGTACGCGCGCACTTGGCGCAAGGTCTCGGCGGCAAGCGGGTTTTTCGGGAGAAGCTCGGCGCGGGGTTCGAGGTATTGGATCGCGTGGATTTCGTCGTCGTCGCACCGTACGCCGACGCAAAAGCCCAGCGCGGCGGTGATCGCCTGAAAAGGCGCGTTCACCGCCGTACGCGCGGGTGTTTTCCGCGTCATCGGCGAATCTGCCCGGAACCCAAGACGATCCATTTTTGACACGTCAGCCCTTCGAGTCCGACGGGGCCGCGCGCGTGAATCCGGTCGGTCGAGATACCGATTTCCGCACCGAGACCGTATTCGAAGCCGTCGGCGAAGCGCGTCGACGCGTTGACCATCACCGACGCGGAATCGACTTCGCGCAGGAAACGCATCGCGTTGGAGTAATCTTCGGTGACGATGGCGTCGGTATGGTGCGAGCCGTAGGCGTTGATGTGCGCGATCGCTTCATCGACCCCGGCGACGACGCGAACTGAAATGATTGGTGCGAGGAACTCCGTCGCGTAGTCTTCTTCGGTCGCGGGATTCGCCGCAGAGATAAGCGCGCACGTCTCTTCGCAGCCCCGGATTTCGACGCCCCGCGCCGAGAGCATGTCGGCGATCGGCGGCAGGAGGCGCGCGGCGACGGGGCGCGCGACGAGGAGCGATTCGGCGGTGTTGCACGTTCCGTAGCGTTGCGTCTTCGAGTTTTCGACGATCTTCAGCGCCTTTTCCGCGTCGGCGACCTCGTCGATATAAACGTGGCAGTTGCCTTCGAGGTGCTGGATCAGCGGAACGCGCGATTCTGCGAGGAGGCGCGAGATCAGCGCTTTCCCTCCGCGCGGAACGATGAGGTCAAGGTATTCTCGCATCGTGATCAGGCGTCCGACCGCCGCTCTGTCGGTCGTGTCGACGACCTGGACGGCGTGGGTGGGCAGCCCGGCGGCGGAAAGCCCCTCGTAAATCAGCGCGGCGATCGCGCGGTTGCTTTCGATCGCCTCGGAACCTCCGCGAAGGATGCACGCGTTCCCCGCCTTGAGGCAGAGAGAAGCCGCGTCGACGGTGACGTTCGGACGCGATTCGTAGATGATTCCGATGACGCCGATCGGTACGCGCATCCGCCCGACCTGGATTCCGCTCGGGCGGAATTTCATCTCGCCGATTTCGCCGATCGGGTCGGGCAGCGCCGCGACGCTTTCGACGCCTTCGGCCATCTGGACGATGCTTTTTTCCGATAAGGCAAGCCGGTCGATCATCGCGGCGTCCAGCCCCGATTTTTCCGCACGGGCGAGGTCCTTCCGATTGGCGGCGAGGATCGCTTCGGCGTTTTCCCGGATCAACGCAGCGATGCGCAGCAATGCTTCGTTTTTCGTCCGGGTGTCGGCGCGCGCGAGGACGCTGGAGACGTCTTTCGCGCGCCGACCCAATTCATTCATGTACGACGCGATATCCATGATGTTTTCTCGTCTGGTATCAGAGGACAGAAGACAGAGGACAGAGTTTGTAGTCAGTTGTCTGTAGTCTGATGGGGGCAAGCCATGCGACATCTGAATACTGACTACTGGTCACAAAGCGAGCGCCAGCGAGCGCTCTGTCTTCTGTCTTCAGTCCTCTGATCCCTGTCCTCAGATTATACGCCCGCGCGTCACGCTGGGCAGACGCGCATTCCGAGGCGCAGGAGCCTGTCCCAGACATCGCCCGTCCCGATGCCCTTGATGAGTTGATCGACTTCCGCCGCCTCGACGAGCGCGTTTCGCGCCGTCGCCGCGTCGATTCTGCGAACGGCGCCGCGAAAAGCGGCCTGCCGCGTACTCCAGACGCGCGCTTCCTTGAGCAGACCGTCGAGCGGTCTGCCCGCGTCGAGTCCCTCCCTGACGTGGAGCAGGGCGCGGATTTCTTCGACGATTCCCCAGAGGAGAAGCGGCGGCGCTTCTCCCTCCTGGCGCAGGCCGTCGAGCGTCCGCGCCAGACGCCCGATATTCCCGGCGATGAGCGAGTCGCGAAGCGCCTCCAGATCGAAGCGCGCAACGTCGAGGACGGCGTCGCGCACGTCTTTCAAGGCGAGCGTTCCGGCGGGGTAGAGCAATCCGAGTTTCAGGATTTCCTGATGCGCGGCGAGAAGGTTCCCTTCGACGTGTTCGGCGATGAAGCGGAGACCTTCGGCGTCGGCTTGCTGTCCTTGGCGTTTCAGGCGCCCGGCGATCCAGGCGGGCAGTTCGCGCGGCGCGGGCGAGGACAGCTTGACGGCGGCGCCGGCGTCGGCGAGCGCTTTGAGCCACACCGCTTTTTCTTCCGTCCAGTTGAGCGCCGGCAAGGTGACGAGCAAGAGCGTGTCGGGGAAGGTTTTCGCGCAGTAGGCCTTGAGCGCTTCTCCGCCTTCGCGTCCCGGCTTCCCCGTCGGGATGCGAAGGTCGATGAGTTTGCGTCCGCCGAAAAGCGAGAGGTTGTTCGTCGCCTGCGCGAGGGCGGACCAATCGAAAGCGGGGAGAACGGTCAGTACCTCCCTTTCGTCGAACCCCCGTTTGCGCGCGCTGGCGCGGATCGCGTCGCAGGCTTCGATCACGAGCAAGGGGTCGTCGCCGTATACGGCATAAACCGGGAGCGGCTCTCTTTCGAGGTGGCGCGCCAACTGGTCGCCGCGCAGAAGCATCGGGCGACCTTTTCAGTCGATTTCCGACGCGGAGGGTTTGGCGGTCGCCAAGCGGCGCATCATTTGCTCGACGACGTCTTTTTGCATGTCGAGCCAGAGGAGTTCTTCTTCCTGTATCTTGGAGAGCGCATCCGAATCCGAGTACGTGATGTCGCGGTTGAGTTCGACGACCCCCGGTGCGATGAGGTTGCGTCCGGCGGCGTCGACGATGCGGTAGCCGTAGCGGTAGCTCAGCCGTTTTTCACGCACGCGTCCGGCGCTCGAGAGCGACAGGATGAGCGGGCGCCTGATTTCACCCGTCGGGATCAGGGTCGCCTGCGCGTCCTTCGACGTGTCGGAAAGCCGCGTGTTCGTCGTTCGGATCGCGCGCTTCAGGCTAGAAATAACCGGGGAATAGTCGGCGCCTGAAATGTGGATGCTCTCGTAAGGCAGGTTATAGGAGCCGCGAAGCTGGAAGCCGCATCCGGCAAAAAGCGCGACGAGTATCGTCGGGAAGAAAAAGCGGAGATTCGTGTTCGTGTACATGGCGGTCGCGGGAGGCTAGGGAACGACGTTGACGAGCCGGCCGGGGACGACGATCAGCTTGCGCGGCGGTTTCCCGTTCAGGTAGCGTTGCGCGGCCTCGGATAAGAGCGCCGCTTCTTCGATGGCGGCTTTGTCCGCCGACGCCGGGACGCGAAGGTGCCCGCGCAGCTTGCCGTCGACCTGCAGGACGAGTTCGATTTCGTCGCGCGCGAGTGCGTCGGTATCGACGTCCGGGAACGACGGGCGGACGGCGGCGCCTTTGGGGCAAAGCTCGGCGAGGAGCGTTTCGCAGATGTGCGGAACGATCGGATAAAGCATCCGAACGGCGGCTTCGAGCGCTTCCTGCCGGACGGCGCGCGCCGTTTCGCCGCCGTCGCCGATTTTCGCGCACGCGTTGAGCAACTCCATGACCGCTGCGATCGCCGTGTTGAACTGCTTTCGCCGCGCGTAATCGTCGGCGACCTTGCCGATCGTCTGGTGCAAGAGATAGCGGAATTCTTTCAACTCCGGTGTGAGCGCGCCGCCCGAATAAGCGGGGACGTGGGGTTCCGAGACGTGTTCATGGACCATGCGCCAAAGGCGCTTCAGAAAGCGATAAGCGCCTTCGACGCCGGCGTCCGACCATTCGAGCGATTGATCGGGGGGGCTCGCGAACATGACGAAGAGGCGCGCCGTGTCGGCGCCGTATTCGTCGATCAGCGCCTGCGGGTCGACGCCGTTATTGCGAGACTTGGACATTTTTTCGATTCCGCCGATCTGGACCGGCTGAGCGTCGGCGACGAGTTTCGCCGCAACGGGGCGCCCGCGCGCGTCGCATTCGAGTTCGATGTCGGACGGGTTGAACCACTCCGTTTTTCCCTCGGGCGCTTTGCGGTAGAAGGTCGGCGCGACGACCATGCCCTGCGTCAGGAGCTGCGCGAAAGGCTCACTGAGCCGAAAATCGCCGAAAAGGCCGGCGTCGCGCATCAGCTTCGTCCAGAAGCGCGAATACAAAAGGTGCAGGATCGCGTGCTCGATACCGCCGACGTACTGGTCGATCCCGCCCTTGCACCAGTAGGTGACGCGGTCGTCGACCATCGCGGTGTCGTTGTCCGGGCAGCAGTAGCGCAGGAAATACCACGACGACTCGACGAAGGTATCCATCGTATCGGTCTCGCGCCGTGCCGGCCGACCGCATTGCGGACACGCGCATTCGTAGAATTCGGGCATTCGGGCGAGCGGACTGCCGCTCCCGGTGACTTCGACGTTTTCCGGCAGGACGACGGGCAATTGTTCGTCGGGAACCGGGACGTCGCCGCAGGCGTCGCAATGGACGATGGGAATCGGGGTGCCCCAGTAACGCTGGCGCGAAATACCCCAATCGCGCAGGCGGAACTGCGCGCGCTTTGCGCCGAGACCCCGTGCGGCGAGGTCGGCGGCGATCGCGTCGCAAGCGTCGTCGAAGCAGAGTCCGTCGTATTTCCCGGAGTTTACACAGACGCCGTGTTCGGCGTAAGCCGGCGCCCACGGCGCCGTCGCTTCGGTATACGCGCCCGTTGGGGATGCGATGACCGTCCGGATTTCGATACCGTATTTTTCGGCAAAAGCGAAGTCGCGCTCGTCGTGCGCCGGAACGGCCATCACCGCGCCTTCGCCGTAAGCCATCAGAACGTAGTTGGCGACCCAGATCGGAAGTTTTTCGCCGTTGAGCGGGTGCAGGACGTAGAGGCCGGTCGGCATGCCTTTTTTCTCGGCCGTCGCCACGTCGGCTTCGGCGACGCCGCCGCGTTTGCACTCCTCGATGAATTCGCGCAGCGCGGAGTCGTCGGCGGCTGCAGCCGTCGCCAAGGGGTGCTCGGCGGCGACCGCGACGTAAGTCGCTCCCATCAGCGTGTCGGGGCGCGTCGTGAAGACCTTGAGCACACCCTCGGCGCCGACGGACGCCGCGTCGTAGGGAAAGCCGACTTCGCAACCGAAACTTTTCCCGATCCAGTTTTTCTGCATCAGCCGGACCTGCTCCGGCCATCCGTCGAGCTTCTTCAGGTCGTCGAGCAACTCGTCGGCGTACGCCGTGATCTTCATGTAATACATCGGGATTTCGCGCTTTTCGACGGGCGCGCCGGAGCGCCAGCCGCAACCGTCGATCACCTGCTCGTTGGCGAGGACGGTCTGGTCGACGGGGTCCCAATTCACCGTGCCGAGACGCTTATAGACGATCCCTCTTTCGAAGAGGCGGGTGAAGAGCCATTGCTCCCAGCGGTAATAATCGGGTTCGCACGTCGCGAATTCGCGTTCCCAGTCGATGGCAAAGCCTAAGCGCTTGAGCTGGGCTTTCATCGCGTCGATGTTCGCGTAAGTCCATTTTGCCGGCGGGACGCCGTTCTGGATCGCCGCGTTCTCCGCCGGCATCCCGAAGGCGTCCCAGCCCATCGGTTGCAGGACGTTGAATCCGCGCATCGAATAAAAGCGCGCCAGCACATCGCCGATCGTGTAGTTCCGCACGTGACCCATGTGGAGCTTCCCCGACGGGTAGGGGAACATCGACAGGCAGTAGTATTTCGGCTTGCCCGCGTCTTCGACGACGCGCGACGCGCCGGTTTTTTCCCATTGCGCCTGGACGGCGCGCTCGACTTCCTGTGGGTCGTATTTTTCCTGCATGACGGATGGAAACAAAAAGTAAATAAGGTAAGGATTTACAAATGCCCTGAAATTATACGCGCTCGGCACTCTTCGCGCGGGGCGGTCAGAGCAGGCGGAAGATCAGAACGACGACGAGCGTCGGCGGCGCCGCCGCGAGAAACAGGCCGAGCGGTCGTATCGCGCCTTCGGAAAACCTGTCCTTCAGAATGGCCGCGCCGGCGGGGTTGGGCGCGTTGGCGATGATCGTCAATCCGCCGCCCGTGATCGCGCCCGAAACGAGCGCGACCTTGAATTCGTCGCTCAGGTTTTCGACGAGCGACCCCAAATAGGTCAGCGCGGCGTTGTCGGTCACGGCGGTCAGGAGTGTCGTTCCGTAATAGACGGCGGACGAGTTCATTTTCATCAGGACGGCTTGGAGCCACCATTGCTGCTGGCCGCCGAGGACGACGAGACCCGCGAGGAAAAAGGCGACGAGAAAGGCTTCGCGCAGGATCAACGGGTTTTGATGGCGCTCGTACGCCTTCGTGTAACCGAGAAAGAAACACAGCAGTCCCGTGAAGACGACGGCGTGGTGCGCGAAAAAGACGACCGAAGCCAGAAAGAAAAGGTGGACGGCGATGACGCCGAAGGGCACGGCGTCGCGGAGTTTTTTTGGCTCCGGCGCCATGCGCGCGAATTCGGCGCGGAACAGGAAAGCGACCGTTAGCGCGTTGATGAAGACGGCGAGCGCGGATTTCCAGCCGAAGGTGCTGATCATGAACGCGAAATCCCAGTTCCATTTCCCCGCGACCATCAGGATCGGGGGCGCGGCAAAAGGCGTCAGTGCGCCGCCGATCGAAACGTTCACGAAGAGGACGCCGACCGTCGCGTATTTGAGCCGCTCGGAAACCTTTCCCGAAAAAAGCGTTTCGCGCAGCATCATCGCCGCGAGCGTCATCGCCGCAGGCTCGGTGATGAAGGAACCTAAGAGTGGCGTCGCAAAAAGGACGAGAAAGTACATCGACACGCCCGCCGGGATCGGCAGGAGGTGCGCGAGAGCCTTCACGGAGGTTTCGACGAATTCGAGAATGGGGCGCGTCCCGGCGATCACCATGATCGCAAAGACGAAAAGCGGTTCGGTGAAGTCGCGCGATTCGAGATACGAGACGGCGTGATGCTCTCCTCTGAGGATCATGATGAGGACGATGAGCACCATCGCCCAGAAGCCGAAAACGACCTCGACCTCGCTCAAAAGATGCCATATCCCCGCGTGACGCGGATGCGCGTGTGCGAGGCGCTCGATCGCTTTTGCGGAAAACGTGTGCAGAATCGCCAGCGCGAAAATGGCGGCGGCGAGTTGCATGACGGTATCGGGTGTCTGCGCCACGGACGAGGATCCTTCCCCTGCTACAAAGGAAGAGATTTTAGCTTAACATCGCCGCATCGGGCGCGTTTTCCGCGAGTAGGCCGTGACCGTCGAGCCGGCTTCCGACAGCCGTTCCAGCACACATTGTCCGACGGAACAGGTTGCGCCCAAAACGTCGACGCGCATTTTTTCAATCAAAAGCCGGGGTGGGGAAGGGGAAGTCATGCGATGCGCGCATTCCGGACGGGTTTGCCGGAGACCGACGAAACGAGGCGTCGAAGAAGGTGGCGCAGAACCACGAGGGTAAACCGCAGCCATACTCCCAGAATGACCAGTCCCATCAGGAGAAACGGATAGTCCGCGCGGAAAAATTTGCGGTAGAAACGGATCATTCCTTTGTGCTTATGCCATTCAACGAACACGTGACGCGAACGGCTGCAAGCGCCCAAGGCGTGGCTGAAGCGCGCATGCGGGACGAAAATGATTTTCCAGCCCTTGGCGCGGAAGCGCATGCACCAATCCATGTCCTCGCAGTGAAGAAAATACGCTTCGTCCCACAATCCGACATCTTCGATCGCCGCGCGTTTTACGAGCATGCACGCGCCGGAAATAGCGTCTATTTCGACGGTTTTATCCGGAAGCGGCTGTTTGTGCAGGTGGAAATCGGGGAAGAGTTTTGGGAAAAACGCGGAAAAACGGTGCAGGCCGAAAGCGCGGACGAATGAGAGCCAGGGACTCGGTACCGTTCGGCGGCAGCCTTCCTGCTCGGAACCGTCCTCGTTCATCAAGAGGCCGCCCGCCATGCCGACGTGATCGTACTCTTTTCCCTCAAGTTCCGACAACAGCATCGTCAAGGCTTCGGGTTCGAAACGGCAGTCGGGGTTCAAGAAAAAGAAGAAGGACGCGGAAGCGGCTGCTTTTATTCCGATATTGCACGCCGCAGAAAAGCCCAGGTTGTCCGGATTTCGAATGACGCGGACACGCGGCGACACGGGCAGCGCGTCGAGGCTTTTATCGCTCGACGCGTTGTCGACGACGATGGTTTCAATGTCGAGAGGGCAGGCGAGCAGGGATTCGATACAGCCGCTAAGGAGCGCGCCCGCGTTGTAATTGACGACGATAGCCGCGATCGATGAAGTCAATGGGGTGCTCCCTGAAATTTTCCGCTTTTTCCTCTTATGCCATCGAGGAGTCCCAAACTCATCATCTTGAAATGCTCGAAGCGCGGCTTGGCGAAAAGCGAATAGAAAACGAATTTTAGCGGCAAGCGAGAGGCATGGAGTATTTTCCAATTACACGGTATCCAAGCTTCCTTGTATAACAAAAAGGCATTCCTAAAATAATAAAAATGCCTCAATGGGTTATGGTATGGAACTTCTCTCCAAAAGAAGCGTGCGGGTTTATCTCCGATTTGATGCTGCATGTGTGCAGAGCATACCCCATAATTCTTGTATCCTTTGCTTAGCGCGCGTAGTCCCCATTCGATATCAACATACTCAATAAAGAGGTTTTCGCGCATCCCACCTATTCTTTCGAGTGTTTCTAAAAGAATAAGAGAGCCAGAAGATGCTAAATAAGTTACATTAGCTATGGCGTCAGGGTTGGCGCAAGAGCAATGAATAATCTTTAACCCTTCAAAACGAACAAACGGAGAAGAATGTTTCCAGCGATCGTCCAGAAATCGCGGTCCCACGCAGGCCGCGTCCGGTCGGCTGTCCAGCGCTTTGAGCAATTCCTCGACCATGTCGGGCGCCGGGACGCTGTCTTGGTCGAGCAGAAGGACGTGCGTTGCGTCGAGCGTTTTCGCGCGTTTGATTCCTTCATTCTGCGCTTTCGCGATGCCGAGATTGTCTCCCATCGACAAGAAGTGCAGGCGAGGGTTTTGGGGCACAAAACAGGCGCCGTTCCCGTTGTCGACGACGACGACGTGCGCGACTTGCGGAGTCGTCGCGTCCAGAAGCTTTTGCAAACTCGGCAAGTCCGGGCGGTAAGTGACGACGACGGCGACGACGTTTGCCATTTTGCCGCGCCCGCTTACGCGAATCCCTCCGGGTTGCCGCTTTGCCAGCGCCAATGGTCGCGGCACATCGCGGCAAGGTCGTATTGGGCCTTCCATCCGATCTGGGTCTCCGCGAGCGTCGGGTCCGCGTAGCACACAGCGACATCGCCGGCGCGGCGCGGCGCGATTTGATACGGGATCGGGCGCCCGCAGGCGTTTTCGAACGCCTGGACGACTTCGAGCACGCTATAGCCTTTGCCCGTACCGAGGTTCAGCGTGAGGCAACACGGACGGTCGAGGTGTTCGAGCGTTTTCAAGTGCCCGCGCGCGAGGTCGACGACGTGGATGTAATCGCGCACGCCGGTTCCGTCCGGCGTCGGGTAGTCCTTGCCCCAAACATTGAGCTTTTCTCGCCGTCCGACGGCGACCTGCGCGACGAAGGGAACGAGGTTGTTCGGCACGCCTTTCGGGTCTTCGCCGATCAGGCCGCTCTCGTGCGCGCCGACGGGGTTGAAATACCGCAGGATGCCGATGCGCCAGTCAGGTTCGGCGTGGGACAGGTCGCGCAGAATTTCCTCGATCATCAGTTTGGTACGACCGTAGGGATTGCTTGCCGAGAGCGGGTGGTCTTCGGTGAGGGGGAGGCGTTTCGGTTCTCCGTAGACGGCGGCCGACGAACTGAAAACGAGCGTCCGGAGGCCGACGGCTTTCATCGCTTCGAGAAGGCAGAGCGTTCCGAAGACGTTGTGGTCGTAGTACGCGAGCGGTTTTTCGACCGATTCGCCGATCGCCTTCAATCCGGCGAAGTGAATGACCGCGTTGCACTCGTGTTGACGCAGGGCGGTTTCGAGCGTGCCGCGGTCGCGGACGTCGCCTTTGACGACGGCGACGCGCCGCCCAGTGATTTGTTCGACGCGCCGGACGGCTTCGGGACTGCTGTTGGAAAAGTTGTCATAAACTGTGACGTCGAAGCCCGCGCCGAGCAGTTCGACGCAGGTGTGAGCGCCGATATAACCCGCGCCTCCGGTAAGCAATATGCGCATAGATTCCTGTAGAATTTGACGTCGGCCCAGCGTCGGCTTCGAGAGTCTTGGGTCAGCGAAGGCGCGCGCCGAGGCGTCGTTCCCGCTCTTTATCCGACAAGCGCTGTGCGCTGCCCGGAGCGATGCGGTGTGTTCTGGTTTAGCTAATCATTATAACGCGGGCGGCGTGAGGGCGAGAGGGGAAAAATTTGTAGATTCGCTGCATGCGCACCGCCGCCTCGCGTGTCCGAAGCGGCGGTGTGTGCTAACCTTGCGCTCATCGGAGGAGGGTGGCGTACAAGCCTTGTTTTTTACATTGAAAGTTGATCGAAGATTTGAAAACGGATTGTGAAGATTCGTCGCGAGGGGAAGGCGATCTCTGAAATGTCGGCCATCCTCGAGTTTCAGAAGGTTTCGAAGAGTTATCGCGTCGCAAAGCGCCGTGTGCCCGCGCTTTGCGACATCGACCTCGGCGTCGAGGCGGGCGAGGTCTTCGGCATCGTCGGCCGTTCCGGCGCGGGGAAGTCGACGCTTCTGCGCCTCATCAATCGGCTCGAACGCCCGGATGACGGCAGAATCCTCGTCGACGGTCACGATGTGTCGCAACTCGACGATACGGCGCTGCGCGCCTTGCGCCAGAAGATCGGGATGATCTTTCAGCATTTCAATCTGCTTTCGTCCAGGACGGTGGCGCAAAATATCGCGTTCCCGCTCCGGATATCCGGAGAACTGGGCGACGACGAGATACGCGAACGCGTTGCGGCGTTGATCGATCGGGTGGGCCTGAAAGAGCACGCGCGCAAATATCCGGCGCAACTTTCGGGCGGACAGAAGCAGCGCGTCGGCATCGCGCGCGCTCTGTCGACGCGGCCGCGCCTCCTTCTGTGCGACGAGGCGACTTCGGCGCTCGACCCGCGGACGACGCAATCGATGTTGCATCTTCTGAACGAAATCAACGAGGAACTGAAACTGACGATCGTGCTGATCACGCACGAGATGAACGTGATCCGCTCCTTGTGCGACCGCGTCGCCGTTCTGGACGAAGGGCGGGTCGTCGAAACGGGCGCGGTCGCCGACGTGTTTCTGCATCCTCGCCATTCCGTCTCGCGTCGCTTTGTCCATGAATCCGAGGACGTCGACGAAGACTTGCTGAATACGGCCTTCGATCGCGTCGACGGCCGCCTTTTCCGCCTGACCGCGCGCGGCGACACGACGTACGAACCCTTGCTGAGCGGGGTTGCGCGCGAGTGCGGTGTCGATTTTTGCATCGTTTCGGGCCACGTCGCGCGGATCAAGAACGTCCCCTACAGTCAGATCGTTCTGGGGATGAAAGGCGAACGCGTCGAAACCGCGCTGGAGCGTTTTTCGAGCAAGGGCGTGACCGTCGAGGCGCTGCGCTGATGGATTTCATCGCCGCCATCCCGTGGCGCGAGGTCGGCGAAGCGTCGCTCGACACGCTGCTCATGCTCGGTGTCTCGATGGCTTTTACGCTCCTCCTCGGTCTGCCGCTCGGTGTCCTTTTGTTTCTGACCGGAAAACGCTGCCTGATCGAGCGCGTCGCTTTTTATAACGCGCTTTCGTTCGTCGTCAATGTCCTGCGCTCGGTGCCCTTCATCATCCTGCTGATCGTGATGATGCCGCTGACCGAAATCCTCGTGGGAACTTCGCTCGGCGTTCCGGGGTCGATCCCGCCACTCGTGGTCGGCGCCGTACCTTTCTTCGCGCGCCTCGTCGAAACCGCTTTGCGAGAAATCGACCGCGGCATCATTGAGGCGACGCAGGCGATGGGCGCGACGACGTGGCAAATCGTGACGAGGGCCTTGATCCCCGAAGCCCTTCCGGGAATCGTCGCGGCCGTGACCGTGACCGCGATCGCGCTGGTGTCCTACACCGCGATGTCGGGAATCATCGGCGGCGGCGGACTCGGCGACCTCGCGGTACGATACGGCTATCATCGCAACCAGAGCGACGTGATGGCGATCACCGTCGTTCTCCTCCTCGTGCTCGTCCAGGCGCTGCAAACCTTCGGCGATAAACTGGTGCTACACTTCACGCGCCGCTGACGCTTGCCCGGAAGTCGTCAATTCAGAGAATGATCGATGAGTTTCCACTTCCCCCAAGGGGCGAAAGATTTTTTGCCCCACCTGTTTCCGACTTCTCCGTAAAAGGATGTTCTCATGATAAAAGAATTCAAAACGCTTGCGGCGTCGGTCGCCACTGTTTTTCTGTTGGTCTCCGCTTCCGCCGCCGCTGAAAAACTGATCGTCGGCGCGACGCCCGTTCCGCACGCCGAGATTCTCGAATTCGTCAAGCCGCTCCTTGCAAAGCGGGGCGTTTCGCTTGAGGTCAAGGTCTTCACCGACTACGTCCAGCCCAACCTGCAAGTCGCTCAGAAAAACCTCGACGCCAATTATTTTCAGCACACGCCCTACCTGGGTGAATTCAACAGAGGCCGGGGAACGCGCCTCGTCGCCGTCGTCGGCGTTCATGTCGAGCCTTTCGGCGCGTATTCGAAAAAGATAAGCCGTCTGGACGATCTGGCCGTCGGCGCGACGGTCGCCGTGCCCAACGATGCGACCAACGGCGGACGAGCGCTTCTGCTCCTGGCGGCGCACAAGGTGATCGAGTTGAAAGACGCGGCGCATATCACGGCGACATTACGCGACATTGCCGCGAATCCCAAAAAACTCAAATTCCGCGAGCTTGAAGCCGCGACGCTCCCGCGCGTGATCGACCAAGTGGACCTGGCG
>JAISDL010000158.1 GCA_031264825.1 Accumulibacter sp.
AATTTTTCTTTGACGTCGGCTTGCACGGCGCGGGTCAGCGCGAGAACGTCGGGGGCGCGCGCTCTGCCGATATTGACGAGGACGAGCGCTTGTTTTTCGTGAAAGCCCACGCGGCCCAGGCGTTTGCCTTTCCAGCCGGCGCGTTCGATCAGCCAGCCGGCGGCGAGCTTTACGCGCCCGTCGGCTTCTTGATACGAGGGCATCGTGGGGTCGCGCGCGGTGAGTTCGGCGGCTTTTTCCGCGTCGACGACGGGGTTCTGGAAAAAGCTCCCGGCGTTGGGGTGCGTCGCGGGGTCGGGGAGCTTGCGGCGGCGCACGGCGGCCACCGCTTCGGCGATTTCCCGCGCGTTCGGTGCGGCGTTTTTTCGCGCGTCGAGTTCGGCGGCAAGCTCGGCGTAGGCCGTCAGCGGCGTCCAGCGCTTCGGGAGCGCGAAAGTCACTTCGACGATCGCGGTGCGCCCGTCGAGATGCCAGCCTTCTTGTTTGAAGACGCTGTTTCGATAGGCGAAGCGACAATCCGCACACGAGAGGCGCAGGGGTTTTCCGGTGTACGTGTCGACGGCCGTCAGCCCGACGATGCGGTCGGCGACTTCGAGGCCGTAGGCGCCGATGTTCTGCACCGGCGCGGCGCCGACGCTTCCGGGTATCTCCGAGAGGTTTTCAAGCCCCGGCCAGCCGCTGTCGAGCGTCCAGCGGACGAAGTCGCTCCAGTTTTCTCCCGCGCCCGCGCTGATGTGCCAGTGGTCGGCGTCTTCTCCGACGCAACGGTGGCCGGGAATCGCGATGTGGAGGACGAGGCCGTCAAAATCGCAGGTGAGGACGAGGTTGCTGCCGCCACCCAAGACGAAGCGGCGCAGTCCTTTGAGCGACAAGTCGCAGGCGAGGGCTTCGAGCCGCGCCTTCGATCCGACTTCGAGGTATAGCGCGGCGCGCGCCGGGAGCGCCAGCGTGTTGCGCGTCGTGAGGTCGAAGTCTTTCAGGAGCATTTGGTGTTTGTCAAAAAACACGGAAGGGCACGGCGCGCCGTGCCCCTACGGTCGTAGCGCGCCAAGGCCGTCGCTCAGGGTTTTTCAAGCTCGTAGGTAATCGTCACGCCCGCTTTGACGGAAATCATTCCGGGGGCGGCTCCGCCGCTTTCGTCGCTGCTCTCGGAGGCGAGCATGGGCATTCGTTGGGATATATTCTGCGACATGTTCTGGGAGAAATTCCTCTCTTGATCCCACCTCGGGTAATATCCTCCCGTCTGTTTTTCGGCAATGTCCACCGGATTACCCAGAACGATTCCCGCCGCGTCGGTCAGTAATTTCGCTTTTTCCTGCGCCGCCTTGATCGCGGCGAGTCTGGCCGCATCGCGGTGTTTGCGCAGCTCGGTCGTCGAAAACCTGGGATTCCCAATGACGTTGACCCCTCGGTCGAGCAGGCCGAAAACGATTTCATCGTATTTTCCGACGGCGTCCAGGTCGAGCGTCAGGGACATGCCTTGGAAAAGCTCGTAATATTGCATCACGATCCTGTCCCTTTCGTCGTCGTGCCTGTAACGCGGCGAAATGCGAATGTTCTTCGTCTGGATGTATTTTTCCTGTACGCCGCGCGCTTTGCAGAACGCGATGGCGTCCCGCATGATGCGGCTCACGCGCTCTTTCGCGGTTTTCAAATCCTTGGATCGTATTTCGATTGCGAAATCCACATTCAGCCTGTCGGGCTTGACGAGGATTTCGGCGTCCGCATCGACGACAAGGGTGCGTTTACGGTTTTCAGGTCTGCGATTTTCAGAAAACTCCGGGAATTGCGCTTGCGCGGCCGATACGGCGAACAAGGCCAGGAATGGAACGAACAGAAGGCGTTTCATTTTTTCTCTCCGAGGATATTGACAAAAACAAGCGGCGGTTTTTCCGTGTGACACCGCGATTTTGTTGGGCGCAGCACCAAGTATAGCCCCTCCTCTCTGTCATTCATGTGCATGCGGAACGTTGGGCTTCGCAAGCTCAGCCCAACCTATAGGCTCTGTCACAACAGCGCGCCGAGCCAGCGTTCGGTTTCGCCCTGCGGCATGGCCTTGCGCCGCGCCCAATCTTCGAGTTGGTCGCGTCCGATCCGGTTGATCGCGAAATAGCGCGCGGCGGGGTGCGCGAAATAGAAGCCCGAAACGGAGGCCGCGGGCGTCATCGCGTACGATTCGGTCAGCGATACGCCGACGGCGTTCGTCGCATCGAGCAGTTCGAAGAGGTCGGCCTTGACCGTATGGTCGGGGCACGCGGGGTAGCCCGGCGCGGGACGAATTCCGCGAGAGTCTCCGGGTTTTTCGGGGTCTTCGGCTTCATAACCCCAGTCGTCGCGGCGCACGCGCGCGTGCAGCCATTCGGCGCAGGCTTCGGCGAGCCGGTCGGCGAGCGCTTTGAGCATGATCGAGCGGTAGTCGTCGTGCGCCGCGTCGAATTCGGCGAGTTTCTTTTCTATTCCGACGCCCGCCGTGACGACGAAGGCGCCGATCCAGTCGGGCGTCCCCTTGCCCGCCAAAAAGTCGGAGAGGCAATGGCGTGTTTTTTCCGACGACGATTGCTGGCGCAGGTTGTTCCAGACCATCGCGGGCGTTGTGCGCGCCTCGTCGGCGTAGATTTCGATGTCGTCGCCGACGGCGTTGGCGGGGAAGAGTCCAAAGACGGCGTGCGCGCTCAGCCATTTTTCGGCGACGATGCGTCCGAGCATTTCTTGCGCGTCGGCGTAGAGCGCGCGCGCGGCGTCCCCGGCGGGGGAGTCGTCGATGTTTTTCGGGAAGCGCCCCGGCAGGTCCCAGACCCTGAAAAACGGGTTCCAGTCGATTTTCTCGGCAAGCGTGGCGAGGTCGATTTCACGCAGGACCTGTATTCCGGGCCTCTTGGGCGCCGCGGGGCGGTATTTCGGGTCTGCGTCCCAGCGGAAACGCGCTTCGCGCGCGGCTTCGATCGCCACGAGGGGCACGGTGTGCCGCTCGCGCAGGCGCGCGTAGTCGGCGCGTATTTCATTGACGTAATCCGTCGACCGTTCCGCCGAGAGGAGCTGGACGACGACTCCGACGGCGCGCGAAGCGTCGGCGACGTGGACGACCGGCGCGTCGTAGTTCGGCGCGATCTTGACGGCGGTATGCGCGCGGCTCGTCGTCGCGCCGCCGACGAGCAGGGGAATCTTGAAGCCCTGGCGCTGCATTTCGGCGGCGACGTGACTCATTTCTTCGAGCGACGGCGTGATCAGCCCCGACAGGCCGACGATCCGCGCGTCGCATTCCCTGGCGGCGTACAGTATTTTCTCGCACGAGGTCATGACGCCGAGGTCGACGATGTCGTAGCCGTTGCACCCCAAGACGACGCTGACGATGTTTTTGCCGATGTCGTGAACGTCGCCCTTGACCGTCGCCATGACGATCCGGCCCTTCGAGGCGTCACCCGCGGCGCGTTTTTCTTCTTCGATGAAGGGGACGAGAACCGAGACGGCCTGCTTCATGACGCGCGCGGATTTGACGACTTGCGGGAGGAACATCTTTCCGGCGCCGAAGAGTTCGCCGACGGCGTTCATCCCCGCCATCAGCGGGCCTTCGATGACGCTCAGAGCGGATTTTCCCTGCGCGGCGAAGGCGGCGCGGCATTCTTCCGCGTCGGCGGCGACGCCCTCGATCACTCCCTTGACCAGCGCGTATTCGAGGCGTTTTTCGGCGGGAGCGTCCCGCCACGAGGGTTGCGCTTCGGGCGCCTCAGTGCTCTGCGCGGGGGCTTTCATCGTCTGCGCGAACTCGACGAGCGCGTCCCCCGCGTCGGGGGAACGATCGAGGACGACGTCTTCGACTTTTTCACGCAAGATCGGGTCCAACTCGTCGTAGACGCCGAGCATCCCCGCGTTGACGATTCCCATCGACAGGCCGGCGCGGACGGCGTGGTAGAGAAAAACCGTGTGGATCGCTTCGCGCACCGCATCGTTCCCGCGAAAGCTGAAGGATATGTTCGAGATGCCACCCGAAGTCAGCGCGTGCGGCAGCCGCGAACGGATCGACCGGCACGCTTCGATGAAGTCGACGGCGTAGCTGTCGTGCGCTTCGACACCGGTCGCGATCGCAAAAACGTTCGGATCGAAGATGATGTCTTCGGGAGGGAAACCGATTCCTTCGACGGGGTCGGTCAGCAAACGGTACGCGCGTTCGCAGATTTCGACCTTGCGCGCGCGGGTGTCGGCTTGGCCTTTTTCGTCGAAGGCCATGACGACGATCGCCGCGCCGTAGCGCCGCGCGATTTTGGCGTGTCGCAAAAAGGCGGCTTCGCCTTCTTTCATCGAGATCGAGTTAACGATGCTTTTGCCCTGGACGCATTTCAGGCCGGCTTCGATGATCTCCCATTTCGAGGAGTCGAGCATCACCGGAACGCGCGAAATGTCGGGTTCTGACGCGATCAGCTTGAGGAAGTGCTCCATCGCCGCCTTGCCGTCGAGCATCGCGTCGTCCATGTTGATGTCGATGATCTGCGCGCCGTTTTCGACCTGCTGACGCGCGACGAAAAGCGCTTCGGCAAAACGCTTTTCACGGATCATCCGCGCGAAGATTCTGGAACCCGTGACGTTGGTGCGTTCGCCGACGTTGACGAAGAGCGAGTCCGGGCCGACGTTGAACGGTTCCAGCCCGGAAAGCCGCAGCATCTTCGGAATCGGCGTGACGACGCGCGGAGCGACCGAAGCGACCTTTCGCACGATCGCGGCGATATGCGTCGGCGTCGTTCCGCAGCACCCGCCGACGATGTTGACGAGGCCTTGTCTGGCCCATTCGCCGATTTCGTCGGCGAGTTGTTCGGGCGTCTCGTCGTAGCCGCCGCAGGCGTTCGGCAAGCCGGCGTTGGGGTGCGCCGAGACGAAGCAGTCGCACACGCGCGAGAGTTCTTCGACGAAGGGGCGCAACTCCCTGGCGCCGAGCGCGCAGTTGAAGCCGAAGGAAAGCGGACGGATGTGCCTGAGCGAATTCCAGAACGCTTCGGCCGTCTGCCCCGACAGTGTGCGCCCGGAGGCGTCGGTGATCGTCCCCGAAATCATCACCGGCCAACGCCGCCCCGTTTTCTCGAAATGCTTCTCGATCGCGAAGAGCGCAGCCTTGGCGTTAAGCGTGTCGAAGACCGTTTCGACGAGCAGGAGGTCGGCGCCGCCTTCGGTCAGGCCGCGAATCGCTTCGTCGTAGCTTTGTACAAGTTCGTCGAACGAGACGTTGCGGCAGGCCGGGTCGTCGACGTCGGGAGAAATCGACGCCGTGCGCGAGGTCGGCCCGAGGACGCCCGCGACGAAGCGCGGTTTTTCGGGGTTTTTCGCCGTCCAGGCGTCGCAGACTTCGCGCGCGAGGCGCGCACCGGCGGCGTTGAGTTCATGGACGACGCTTTCGAGGTGATAGTCGGCCTGCGAAATCGAGTTCGCGTTGAAGGTACAAGTCTCGATGATGTCCGCGCCGGCGTCGAGGTAGGCCGCGTGGACGTCCCGGACGACTTCGGGGCGCGTGAGCAGCAGAACATCGTTGTTGCCTTTCAGGTCGCGCGGGTGCGCGGCAAAGCGCTCGCCGCGGTAATCGGCTTCGCCAAGACCGCGGGTCTGGATCATCGTCCCCATCGCGCCGTCGAGGATGAGCAGGCGTCGTCGCAGGAGTTCGCTTATTTCGGCGCTTCGGTCAGCTTGCATACGGGTCCTCGAAAGAATGAACGGGGTTGTCCCAGGGCACGGTGGCCGGGTTTTGCAGGGGCGCGGCGCGCCGTGCCCAAGTCTCGAGTTCCCCGGATGCGTCGGGGGAAAGAGGCGCGGCGTCGCGCGCCTGACGTTCCGCCCAGTAGCTCGAACGCACCATCGGGGCGCATGCGGCGCCGGTAAATCCCATCTTCCGTGCTTCGTCTTCGAACATCTGAAAGGTATCCGGCGCGACGTAGCGGACGACGGGGTGGTGGTCCTTGGTCGGCGCGAGGTATTGGCCGATCGTCAGCCGCTCGACGCCGTGCGCGCGCATATCCCGCATGACTTCCAGGATTTCGGCGTCGGTTTCGCCGAGTCCGACCATCAGCCCCGACTTCGTCGGCACGTCGGGATGGCGCGCGCCGAAGGCTTCGAGCAGCTTCAGCGAATGCCGGTAGTCCGCGCCGGGGCGCGCTTGCCGGTAGAGCCGGGGAACCGTTTCGAGGTTGTGGTTCAATACGTCGGGCGGGACTTCGTCCAAGATGTCGATCGCGGCATTGAGGCGCCCGCGAAAATCGGGGACGAGCGTCTCGATGAGCGTCTCGGGCGACTTTTCCCGAACGGCGCGGACGACGTCGACGAAGTGGCGCGCCCCGCCGTCGCGCAGGTCGTCGCGGTCGACGCTCGTGATCACGACGTAGCGCAGTCCGAGGGTGGCGACGCTTTCCGCGAGACGCTCGGCTTCTTGCGGGTCCGGGGGGAGCGGAGAACCGTGCGCGACGTCGCAGAACGGGCAGCGTCGCGTACAGACGTCGCCGAGAATCATGAAGGTCGCCGTGCCGCGCCCGAAGCATTCGCCGATGTTCGGGCACGCCGCTTCTTCGCAGACGGTATGCAGACCGCGCGCGCGCAACAGCGCTTTGACTTCGCCGAAGCGCGCCGCGTGGGAACCCGCCTTGACACGTATCCACGGCGGCTTTCTCAGGGTTTCTTCGCGCGGCGCAACCTTGACCGGGATGCGCGCGAGTTTGAGCGCGCCTTTTTCCTTGACGCCGTGCGCGCTCATTCGCCGCCCCGCTGTTCGCTTTTCGTCAGTTGGCCGATCAGGCGTTCCGCGAGCGCTTCGCCTGCCTGCGCCGCGTCGAGCGCCACGCCGAGGTCCTTCGTGCGCGTGACCGCCATTCCGGGATACCCGCAGGGGTTGATCGCCGAAAACGGCGCGAGGTCGAGGTCGACGTTCAGACTCAGCCCGTGGTAACAGCAGCGCCTGCGGACGCGCAGGCCGAGCGCGGCGATTTTGGCTTTTCCGCCGTCTTTTTCAACATAGACACCGGGGGCGCCTTCGACGCGACCGGCGGGAACACCGTGCGCCGCCAGAAGGTCGATGACCGACTGCTCGATCCGGCGAACGAGTTCGTGTACGGACAGCTTCCGACGCTTCAAGTCGAGCATCAGATAGACGACGACCTGCCCCGGCGCGTGGTAGGTGATCTGCCCGCCGCGATCGCTTCGGATCAGCGGAATCCCGTTTTCGACGAGCAGGTCTTCGGGATTCCCGGCCTGCCCCAGCGTGTAGACCGGGAAGTGCTCGCAGAGCCACAGTTCGTCGGGCGTTTCCGCATCGCGCGCGGCGGTGTGCGCGACCATCGACCGCCAGACGCCGTCGTAGTCCGCCCGCCCAAGCCGCCGGAGGCGTATTTCACCGGTCAAAGCACCACCTTGACGCGCGGGTGGCTCGAAAGCTCGCGGTAGAGTCCGTCGAGCTGCGGCCTCGAAAGAGCGTTGATCGTGCAGGTCAGGCTCAGGTATTTCCCGCCGCTCGAGGCGCGCGTTTCCAGCGTCGAGGCGTCGTAGTCCGGCGCGTGTCTGACGACGATTTCGAGAATGCTCCGTTCCAGATCCGCGTCCGCCTCGCCCATGATTTTCACGGGGAAGGCGCAGGGAAAAGACAGCGGGCTTTCCTCAGGCACCCGGACGCCTCATCACCTGCTCCTTGAATTCGCGGAACCAGGCGTGCGTTTTGCGCGCGAGCGGACCGGGACGACCGACCCAGTCGCCCTTGCCGACGGGCGTGTCGTCGAGCGTCGTCACCGCCAGCACTTCCTTGGACGACGAAGTCACCCAGATTTCGTCGGCGTCGCGCAGTTCGGCTTCGCTGATCCGCCGCAATTCATACGGCGCGTTGTGCTTCACGGTGAGTTCGAGGACGACGTCGTAGGTGACCCCCGGAAGGATCAGCGAATCCTTGGGCGGCGCGAGGAGCACGCCGTCTTTGACGATGAAAACGTTCGACGCCGAGCCTTCGGTCAGGTAACCGTCGCGCAACATGATCGTCTCGGTCGCGCCGACGTCGGCCGAAAGCTGGCGCGTCAGGACATTCGGCAGGAGCGAAACCGATTTCAGGTCGCAGCGCAGCCAGCGAATGTCGGGCGCGGTCACCGCTTTCACGCCTGTTTCGCGCTGCTCGGACGAGGGTGCGATGAGCGGCGCCGAAAACATGAAGACCGTCTGCGGGATGTTCTTCGGGAAACACGCGTCGCGGCGCACGTCCGCCCCGCGCGTGACCTGAAGGTAAACGGCCTGGTCGTCGAAATCCGTTTCGGTGATCAGTTGATGTATCTTCTGGCGCCATTCCGCCACGGAGTGGGGGTTCGGGAGACGAATCCCGTCGAGCGAATTCTGGAGGCGGCGCAAATGCTCTTCGAGCCGGAAGGGAAAACGCGAGTACACCGGTATGACTTCGTAGACGCCATCCGCATACAGAAAACCGCGGTCCATCGGCGAAATCCTCGCTTCCGAAAGCGGGAGGAATCGCCCGTCAAGATAAGCTCTCATCATCTAACTCCTAATTGAACCATAGACGCACCGAATCGATCATCCGCCCGAAAAACCCGGCGGGCTGCACCGTTTCGATCGCAAAAACAGGGTATTCGCCGTAAGGCGCTTCGCCGAGGGTGAGCTTCATCGTGCCGACGACCTGTGCTTCGACAACCGGCGCCATCAGAGGCTGCCGGGAAACAAGCTCAGCTTTCAGTTCGGGCGCCCTGCCCTTGGGAACGGCGAGAATGAAGTCGCTCGCAAAACC
Source organism: Accumulibacter sp. (assembly GCA_031264825.1). Classification (GTDB taxonomy): domain Bacteria; phylum Pseudomonadota; class Gammaproteobacteria; order Burkholderiales; family Rhodocyclaceae; genus Propionivibrio. The sequence goes on from JAISDL010000158.1 coordinate 8,744, forward strand.
CGCCTTGACCGTCGACGACGCGCCTTTCCAGACTTTCAGCGACGAGACGGTCTGGCCTTTCGAGTAAATCCGGAGCGCGTCGTAAGCCTGAAAACCGAAATTCAGGAGTTTGAGCGACTCCTGCGTGCGGACGGATTCGCTCTGCGCGCCGAGGACGACCGAAAGCAGACGGCGCGCGCCGCGCTTGGCCGAAGCGACGAGACAGAAACCGGCGCTCTGCGTGTGCCCCGTCTTGATGCCGTCGACCGTCGGGTCGATGAAGAGCAGGTCGTTGCGGTTGCGCTGGGTGATGTCGCTGTAGCGGTATTCCTTCATCGAATAGTATTTGGCGTATTCTTCCGGGAAATCGCGGATCAGCGCGCCGGCGAGCTTTGCGAGGTCGCGCGCCGTCGTAAAGTGCTGCGGGTCGGGCATACCGGTGGAATTGACGAAATTCGACGACTCCATCCCGAGGCGCCTGGCTTCGCGGTTCATCATCTGCGCGAAATTCTCCTCGGTCCCCGCGAGCGCCTCGGCCAGAACGACGCTCGCATCGTTGCCCGACTGGACGATCATTCCCTTGAGCAGGTCGTCGGTCGTCACCTTGGCGTTGACGAGGACGAACATCTTCGACCCCCCCGTCTTCCAGGCTTTTTCCGAAACGACCAGCTCTTGATTCGCCTTGACCGAGCCTTCCTTCATCGCCGCGAAAACCAGGTAGGCCGTCATCAACTTCGTCAGCGACGCGGGGTCGAGACGCTCGTCGGGCGCTTGGGAAGCGAGTTCCTGACCCGACGAAAATTCGAGCAGCAGCCACGATTTCGCCGCGAGCGCCGGGGACGCGGGCAGCGCGGGCGTTGCGGGCGAAGCGGACGATATGGACGGAGCAGACGGAGCGGGCGCTACGGGCACCGGAGGAGATGCGGACGGGGCGGGTTGCGCCAGTGCAAACGTCGATAGAAAAAGCAGCAGGAAAGCGATACGCATGAGGCAGAGACTCTTTCGGACAAAGAGAGAGATTATAGCAAGGAGAAATCAGGTATCAGATGTCAGGGATCAGGGATCAGATCAGTGAGCGGCGGCTTCGCCGCCGGAGTGACGAAACCCTACCAAGTATAGGTTAGGGTGAGCAGAGCGATGCCCAACGTTCCGCAGACTTATCAGGAATCAGATTGAAAACCGATTTTTACCGCGAAAGGCGCGAAAGACGCGAAAGGTCTGTATTTGCAAAACTTTTTCGCGCGTATCCGTGTTTCGCGGTTCTTGAGATATAGGTTAGTGTGAAACAACCCGGGATTTGGGCGCAAAAAATCATCGCCGACAATGACGCCGCGATGAATTACGCAAAGAGCAAATGCCTGTAACCCGCCACCTCGGCCAAGCACCCCC
>JAISDL010000027.1 GCA_031264825.1 Accumulibacter sp.
CTATAGTTCTGAAATAATTTTTTCTGCGATCGTCGAAAAAACCTTCATAAATCAAAATTCAAGCGCTATACTGGAGGCGTTCGTTCCGTTTATGAAGTCTTTATAAAATGACGTGACCGCGCGCGCCGGGGAAGCGATGAAGCGCAAGGGATTTGCAGATTTGTAAATGGGATAACTCGTTCGAGACGCGCGCAACCGGAGTCCACGAGATCGGTGGGTTCCGTTTGCGCGCGTCTCGAACGGGCGTCCGCCAGACATTCGAGTTGTCCTAACGGGGAATAGGAGTCGCGTTTGATGTCTGCTTTCGTGAACCGGACTTCCACCGCCCGCCTGGGGGGGGGGGGGGGGGGGGTACATTCCGCCCCCCGGCGAGCCGTATGGTGCGCCTGTGCGCCTTTCAGGGGTATGCGCTTCCCAAAAGGGGCCTCTTATAAGAAGAAAATTTTTTTCCTGGGTCGATTTCATGCTTCAATCCACGTCCGACACCGGGCTGTCGGCGTGGAGGGAGCAAGGCTTCCGCCGCGCTGATCTCCGGGTTTTTGGGAAGAAGTTTCCGACCGGAATGACTTTTTCAACGACACCACGCGCTTGAAGGAACCGCCGAAACCATGGAAAACGAAAACAACACACGCAAATTGATCATGCTCGTCGACGACAACCGGACGAATCTCCTCGCCGGGAAGGCCGCCTTGTCCGACGAGTATTCGGTCTTGACGATCCCGTCTGCCGAGAAGATGCTCGAATCGCTCGAGTGGAGCCAACCCGAACTCATCCTCCTCGACGTCGATATGCCCGAAATGGACGGCTTCGAGGCGATCAGGATTCTCAAGAGCAAGCCGGCGACGCGCGCGATCCCCGTGATGTTCCTCACCGCGATGAACCGGAGCGCCGACGAACTCGAGGGCCTCGAACTCGGCGCGGTCGATTACATCGCAAAGCCTTTTTCGCCGCCGCTCCTGAGGAAGCGCGTCGAATTGCATTTGCTCCTCGCGTCGCAGAAACGCGAACTCCAGAATTACAACGACAATCTCCAGAGCATGGTCGAGGCGAAGACGAAGACGATCGTGAAGCTCCAGAACAAGCTGCTGACGGCGATGGCGGAGATGGTCGAAGGGCGCGATTGCACGACCGGGGAACACATCGCGAATACGCAGCGCTACCTCGGCATCCTCGTGACCGCGGTGATCGGCACGGGCGCGTGGGCCGACGAGGCGTCCGAGTGGGACGTCGACCTTCTCCTTCAGTCGTCGCAACTGCACGACGTCGGGAAGATCGCGATCAGCGACAGCATCCTCAAGAAGCCCGGGAAGCTCACCCCCGAAGAGTTCGACCAGATGAAGGAGCACGTTGCCTTCGGCGTGGGTTTCATCGAGAGGCTCGAAGACGGCGGCGAGGACAGCCGCTTTCTGAAGTATGCGAAAGTCTTCGCGGCGTTCCACCACGAGAAATGGGACGGTTCGGGATACCCCAACGGGATTGCGGGCGAGGAGATTCCGTTGCTCGGCCGCATGATGGCGATCGCCGACGTGTACGACGCGCTGACGTCGGTGCGTCCGTACAAAAAGGCCTTCAGCCACGAAGAAGCCGCGAAGATCATCCGCGAGGGCCGAGGCTCGCATTTCGACCCGACGCTGGTCGACCTCTTCGACCGGACCGCCGATCTCTTCAGCCAGGCGCCGTAACCCGGGGAACGACGATGTCTTCGACCGCTTCGGACGGCTTGCGCGCACGGCGGATTTTCATTCCGCCGACACCCGATCTTCCCGTCTTCAGCGGAGCGGTCGCATGGGAGTCTCGGCGATGAAGAACTTCCGAAGGCTCGTCCGGTCGAATTACAAAAAAACGATTCTCTTGCTCTCCGCGTGGAGGAAACTCGCGCAGGCGAACTACAAGAGGCTCGTTTTCGTCTTCAGCGCTTTCATGCTGATGGCGGTCGGCGCGTACGTGCCGATCAGCGAACTCATGCAAAGAAGCCTCTCCGCCCGCGCGGGCAGGGGCCTCGATATCGCGCACAGGAACATCGACGCGTTCTTTTCGGAAGCGGACACGGCGCTCACTTTCACGGCGCAGACCGTCGAGGTCATGATGCGCCGGGGACAGTCGCGCGAGAGCGTCGACCGCTACCTCGCGCTGGCGACGAACTGGTTGCGCCAGCACGAAAAATTCAAGGTTTCGACCTTCGCGCTCTACGCTTCGACCGAGGGGCCTTTTGCCGACGACGCCGAGGGAAACCCCGGCGACGCGCATTACCCGTCGGAAATGTCGTGGCGCGAGGCGACCGCGCGCGCGCGCGACAAGGTCGCCTTCACCTCGCCTTACGCCGACGCGCGAACGCGCACGCTTTACATCACGGCGGTGAAACAGTTGCGCAACGAGAACAACGACGTCGTCGGCGTCATCGCGCTCGACGCGGGCGTGTCGTGGTTTCTCGACAGCATCGCGATCCTCGGCAACGTCGTCGGCGGCTACGGGATCACGACCGACGAGAACCTCGTCGTCATGGCGCACCCCGACGGGTCCTTCGTCGGGCGCCCGCTGCGCGAACTCGGCGGCGGCTTCCGCGCCGTCTCGGACGCGTTGCGCGTCGGAAAGACCATCTCGGCGATGGACGGCGAGGACGCTTCCGGAGACGACATCGTGGTCTTCGAGCGGCGCGTCTTCGACGATTGGCATACGGTCCTCGTCATCCTGAAGGCCGTCTATTACAAGGATACGTACGCGATCGGCGTGATGCTCGTGGGGATGGGCTTCATCCTGTCTTTCTTCCTGTCGTGCATTCTGCTGCTGCTGGAGAACGCCCGGATCGCGAGCGAAAAGAAGCTCGACGAGAAGATGAAACTCCAGGAACTCGTCTTCAGTTCGGCGCAGATCGGCACGTGGGATATCGACGTGCGCGCCGGACGAATCGAGTACAACGACGTCTATCGGGAGATGCTCGGCTACGACAGGGAGGAAATCAACGGCGGCATGGCGAAGTGGCAGGAACTCGTCCACCCCGACGACCTGCCCGCCGCGCGCGCCGCGCTCGAAGACGCCCTGAGCGGCAAAACCCCCGCGTATTCGATCGAAGTGCGCGTCCGGTGCAAGGACGGCCACTATATCTGGACGCTCGACTTCGGCAGCGTCGTCGAGTGGAGCGAGGGCGGACACGCGCTGCGGATGGTCGGCGGCCACTTCAACCTCAGCAAGGAAAAATCGCTCCGCATGGCGCTGGGCAAAGTCCAGGACGAGAAAATGCAGTTGCTGCGCGACCGCGACCTCGCGGTGAAAAACAGCGCGGCGAAGTCGGACTTTCTCGCCAAGATGAGCCACGAGATCCGCACGCCGATGAACGCGATCATCGGGCTTTCGGAACTCGCGTACCGCGAGTACGGGCAGACGAAGGCGCTCGAATACGTCGCGGATATCAAGCACGCGGGGGAAAACCTTCTCGCGATCATCAACGACATCCTCGACTTCTCGAAGATCGAGTCGGGACGCATGGAATTCGTCCAGGCGCCTTACCAGCTCTCGTCGCTGCTCTCGGACATTCTGACGATCGTCCACATCAGGATTCTCGAAAAGCCGCTCAAGCTGATCACCGAGATTTCGCCCCTGATCCCCGCCGTGATGATCGGCGACGTCAACCGCATCCGCCAGATTCTGCTCAACCTGCTCGGCAACGCCGTCAAATTCACCGACCGCGGTTTCGTGAAGTTTTCGGCGTTCGGAACGCCGATTTCGAGCAGCGCGGTTCAACTGACCTTCATCGTCGAAGACAGCGGGATCGGGATCAAGCGCGAGGATATGCCGAAGCTCTTCGACGACTTCGTCCGGCTCGACGAGAAGCGTACGAGCGGGATCGAGGGGACGGGGCTGGGGCTGACGATCGCGCGGAGCCTCTGCCGCGTGATGGACGGCGACATCAACGTGACGAGCGTCTACGGCGTCGGCTCGGTTTTCACGGCGATCATCGCGCAGGGCGTCACCGCCTGGACGCCGATGGGACAGGTTTCCGTCGCGGCAAGGCGCGTCACGACGCAGCGCGCGAGCTTCATCGCGCCGGAGGCGCGTGTGCTCATCGTCGACGACTTCCCGAGCAACCTGAAGGTCGCCGAGGGCCTCCTCGCGCTCTACCGGATCAAGACCGATACGTCGCTTTCGGGCAAGGACGGGATTCGCCGCATCGAGGAAAACGACTACGACCTCGTCTTCATGGATCACATGATGCCCGAAATGGACGGCGTCGAAACGACGGCGGCGATCCGCGCGCGCGGCGGACGCTTCGCGACGCTCCCGATCGTCGCGCTGACGGCGAATGCCGTTTCGGGGATGAAGGAGATGTTCCTCGAAAACGGTTTCAACGATTTTCTCTCCAAACCGGTCGAAATCCCCAAGCTCGACAGCGTCCTGAAGACGTGGATCGCCGAAGAGAAGCGCCTCGACGCGCCCGACGAAGAGCCGGAATCCGCCGCGGACGAATACGTCTTCCCGGAGATCACCGGGGTCGACGTCGCCGACGGCATCGCGCGGATCGGCGGTTCGCAAAGCCGCTATCTGACGCTGCTCGAAACTTTCCGGCGCGACGCGCAGGACGGTTTCGCGCTCCTCGAAAATCCCCCGGACGACGAGTCCTTGCGCGCGTTCACGACGCTCGTGCATTCGCTGAAGAGCGCGCTCGCGACGATCGGCGCGAACGCCTTGTCGCAGTCTGCGGCGCTCCTCGAAGAGGCGGGGCGGAAGGGCGAATTTTCGGCGATCCACGAGCGGCTCGTCCCCTTCCGCGCGCGGATCGTCACGCTGACGTCGAGGATCGGCGAGGTGCTCGCCGAAATGCATTCCGGGGACGGCGGCGACGGCGGGAAGAAGGCGGTCGCGCTCGCGATGGAAACGCTCGAACACTTGAAGACCGCGCTCGACGAAAAGTCTATCGACGCGATCGACGACGCGATCGCAAAACTCCAGACGCTCCCGCTCTCCGCAAAATCGCGCGACGACGTCTCCCGTGCCGCCGACTTCATCCTCACCGCGGATTTTGCCGGCGCCTCCGACATCGTCGCGCGCCTGATCGCGGAAAATCGCGGCAAGACCGCGCAGGCGGCCGCGCAAGGAAAACCACGTTCCAAACCACGCACCAAACCACGCTCCAAAAAACAACAAAACTCACTACCACTACAACAAGACGAGGGTTAAAACAATGATACGCATGCTGACCGCTTACACACGCGAAATCGACGAGGTGGAAACCTCGGTCTCCGAAATACTCGAACAGCTCGACCTCGAACACCGCCTTCTCGCAAGCTCCGTCGGTATCCTGTCCTTTCACCCGGACTTCCTCGAATCGGGCGTCGTCCGCGCGCTCGCCGACGCGCTGCCCTTCGACACGGTCGGCGGCACGTCGTCGAACGTGTCGATCGGAGGCGCGATGGGCGGCCTGATGCTCGTCGTGACGGTGCTCACGAGCGACGACGTCGTTTTCCGCACGGGGGTCAGCCGCGCGATCGCCGACGACCCCGACGGCGCGATGCGCGAACTCTACGCGCGCGTCGCGCCGCCCGAAATGGGACGGCCGTCGCTGCTCTTCGTCTACGCGCCGGTCCTCGACAAGGTCAGCGGCGACGACCTCGTCCGCGCGCTCGACGCGGCGTCCGGCTGCGTCCCGCAGTTCGGCTCGCTCGCGACGACGCATCTCCCGGATTTTTCGGGGATCGAAACGTGCGCGAACGGGGAACACCACGCCGACGCGCTCGCGCTCGTCGCGTTCTTCGGCGACGTCAGCCCGAAATTCTATCTGACCGGAATCCCCGAAGACCGCGTGATCCGCCAGAGGGCAACGATCACGAGCGCCGTGAAAAACCGGATCCAGCGCATCAACAATCTCTTGCCGACCGATTACCTCGAATCGGTCGGGCTCGCCGAAAACGGCGATATTTCCGGGATCGCTTCCTTCCCCTTCGTCCTGACGCTCACCGACGGCTCGAAGGTCGCGCGCTCGGTCTACAAGACGACCGACGAGGGGCACATCCTCGCGTTCGGCGATACGCCCGAAGGCGCCGAACTCGATTTTTCCGACAGCGACGCGGAATTCATCATCAATTCCACGGGAGAGACGGCCGCGCACCTCGCCTCGACGCTCAAGACGGGAAACGTCCTGATCTTTTCGTGCGCGGGCCGAAGGTGGGTGCTCGGCGTGACGACCGAAAGAGAAATGGAGGAAGTCGCCCGCCGCCTGGGCGATTCGTTCGCCTCGCAGTTCGCGTACTCGGGCGGCGAAATCTGCCCGGTCAAGAATCGCGACGGGCGGCAGGTCAACCGTTTTCACAATTTTTCGATGGTCGCGTGCGCCTTGTAACGGGAACGGTGCGAAAATAGAGGGAAATCACCCGGCGGCGCGTTCGGACAAACGCGCCGTCGTTCGACTGTGATGTATCGTTCGAAACCATGCGGGAGAAGGGAAGAAGACCTATCATGATACGAATGCTCACTGCGCATACCCGAAAGACCGACGACGCGCGCGCCGCCGTCGCGGAGATCCTCGGGCAACTCGACCTTAAAACCCGACGCCTCAAGAACGCGGTCGGAATCCTCGCTTTTCACCCGGACTTCCTTTTGTCGAATACGGTCAAGGCGCTCTGCGACGCGCTGCCCTTCGATACGGTCGGGGGGACGACCGCCGCCGAGGCCGTCGACGGCGACCTCGGCGACCGAACGCTCACCGTCTCGGTGCTCACGAGCGATGCCGTCGTCTTCCGCGCGGGCGTGAGCCGTTCGGTCGACGACGACGCCGAGTCCCCCGTCGCCGAACTCTATTCGCGCGTCGCGCCGCCCGAAATGGGGACGCCGGCGCTGCTTCTCACCGTCGGCCCGATCATCGACAACGCCGGCGGTGACGACTTCGTCGCGGCGATCGACGCGGTGTCCGGCGGCGTCCCGCTCTTCGGCGCGCTCGCCTTCACGCATCGTCAGGATTTGGGCGGCATCGAGACCTACGCGAACGGCCGGCGCTACTCCGACGCGATCACGCTCGTCGCGCTTTTCGGCGACATCGACCCGCATTTTTACATCACGACGCTCCCCGAAGAGAACGGGATCCACGAGAGGGCCGTGATCACGCAGGCCGAAAAAAACCGGATCCAGCGCATCAACGGTTTCCTCCCGATCTACTACCTCGAAAAGATCGGCCTCGCCGAAAAGGGCCGTGTCAACTCGGACATCATCACCTACCCCTTCGTCCTGACGCTGAAGGACGGCTCGCAGGTCGCGCGCGCCGCGTACAAGGTCGCCGACGACGGGTCGATCCTGTGCTACGGCAGCGTCATCAAGGGCGCGCGCGTGTGCTTTTCGGAGATCGGCGCGGATTACGTCGTCGAATCGACGGGAAAGACGATCGCGCACGCGCTCACGGAGTCGACCGACCGGGGCGCGCTGAGCGCCTTGATCGTCTCCTGCATCAGCCGCAGGTGGGTCCTCGGGGAGGAGGCCGACCTCGAGATGAAGGAAATCGCGATGCGGCTCGACGCCGCGTTCGCGTACCAGTTCCTGTATTCGGGCGGCGAAATCTGCCCCGTAAAGGACGGCGAAGGCCGATGGGTCAACCGTTTTCACAATTTTTCGATGATCGCGTGCGTGTTCTGACGAGGGCGAACGATGGCGCGAAGAAAAATCATCGGCGGCGCGACTGTCCGCCAAGCCCGACCGAAGGAGCACACGATTGAGGACCATTCATGATTAAAATGCTGACCGCATTTACGCGCAAGGCGGACGACAAGGACGCCGCCGTCGCGGAAGTGCTCGAACAGCTCGACCTCGACAACCGGCGCCTTGCGAACGCCGTCGGGATACTCACATTTCATCCAGACTTCCTCGATTCCGGCGTCGTCGAGGCCGTTTCCAACGCGCTGCCCTTCGATTCGATCGGCGGGACGACCGGCGCGTCGACGTCCCCCGACGTCGTCGGCGACCTCGTCTTTACGCTCTCGGTGCTCACGAGCGACGACGTCGTCTTTCGGTCGGGGATGAGCCGGGGGATCATCGGGGACGCGGCCGCCCCCGTCGCCGAACTCTATTCGCGCGTCGCGCCGCCCGAAATGGGGACGCCGTCGCTGCTCCTCACGTTTGCCCCGATCGTCGACTCCGCGACCGGCGACGACCTCGTCGAGGCGATCGACGCGGCCTCGGGCGGCGTCCCGCTCTTCGGCACGCTCGCCTTCACGCACGAGTTCCCGGAACTTTCCGGCATCGCGACGTGCGCGAACGGCCTCGCCCGCCGGAACGCGCTCACGCTCGTCGCGCTCTTCGGCGAGGTCGATCCGCGCTTTTACGTGACGACGATCCCGCAGGACAAAGAAATACACGGGATGGCCTTGATCACGCAGTCCGAAAAAAACCAGATCCGGCGTATCAACGGTTTCGTCCCGATCAACTACCTCGAAAAGGTCGGTCTCATCGAGAGAGACCAGTTCGCCGCGAGCTTCGCCAACTTTCCCTTCACGCTGACCCTGAAAGACGGTTCGAAGGTCGTTCGCGCCGTGTACAAGATCACCGACGAGGGCTATATCCTGTCTTTCAGCAACGTCCCGCAGGGCGTGCGCGTGAGTTTTTCGCAGATCGACCCGGAGTTCGTCGTCGAGTCGACGAAGGCAACGATCGCGCAGGTCGTCGCCGAGTCGAGCGCCGAAAACGCGCTGATTTTCTCGTGCATGGGCCGAAGATGGGCGCTCGGCGACGACGAGAACGACGAAATGGTCGAAATCGCACGCGACATCGGCCACCTGCTTTCGTATCAGTTCGCGTACGCGGGCGGCGAGATCTGCCCCGTGAAGAACAGCAAGGGCGAAATGGTCAACAATTTTCACAGCTTCACGCTGATCGCGTGCGCGTTCTGACATGGCGCGCCTGATACGCGACCCCCCCTCTCGCCGCGCGGGACCCGATGCGAATCCCGCCCGCGCCGCCGCCTGCCGCCCGACGCTTTCGGCGGAGTACGCGCGCGCTTCGCATCCTGCCCCGTGCAAGGCGCATCGACCGACGGCCCCCCCATGATCAGGATGCTCACGGCTTACACGCGCGAGATAGACGACGCCGCTGCCGCCGTCGCCGAGGTGCTCGCGCAACTCGACCTCGCATCGCGACGCCTTGCGAACGCGGTCGGCTTCGTCTCGTTCCACCCTGAATTCCTCGCCTCGAACATCGTCGAGGCGATCTCGAACGCCCTGCCCTTCGACGTCGTCGGCGGAACGACGTCGCTGACTTCCGTCCAGGGCGCCCTGGGCGACATGCTGCTCACCGTGTCGGTGCTCACGAGCGATACCGTCGTCTTCCGCGCGGGGATGAGCGCGAATATCACCGACGACGCGATTCTGCCGGCGCGCGAACTTTACGCGCGCGTCGCGCCGCCCGAAATGGGGAGACCGTCGCTCCTCATCGCGTACGCCCCGGTCGTCGAGAACGTCGGCGGCGACGACCTCATCGCGGCGATCGACGCGGCTTCCGGCGGCGTTCCGCTCTTCGGCGCGCTCGCCTTCACGCATCGCCCGGACTTTTCGGGGATCGAAACCTGCGCGAACGGCGTTCGAAGTACCGACGCGCTCGCGCTCGTCGCGCTCTTCGGCGAGGTCGAGCCGCACTTTTTCACGACGACGATCCCGCACGAACGCGGCCTGCACGAGAAGGCCGTAATCACGCGGTCCGTCAAGAACCGGCTCCAGGGCATCAACGGGCTGCCCCCGCTCGACTATCTCGATTCGATCGGCCTGTCGAACGACGACGAGGTCGACGAGATCGCGCTCGCGGTCACGTCCTTCCCTTTCGTCCTGACCCTGAAGGACGGGACGCAAATCGTGCGTTTTGCCCGCAAGGTCTCGGAAGAAGGTGATATCCTGTTCTACGGCGACGCGCCCGAAGGCGCGCACGTCCTTTTTTCGGACGCCGACGCGGATTTCGTCCTCCACTCGACGAAGGACATGATCGCGCGCGCCGCGACCGAGTCGGGCGCCGGAAACGCGCTCGTTTTTTCCTGCGCGAGCCGTCTGTGGATGCTCGGGCTTGCGACGGGAAAAGAAATGAAGGAGATCGCCCGGCACCTGGGCGCGTCCTTCTCCTACCAACTCACGTATTCGGGCGGAGAAATCTGTCCCGTAAAGAACCGGGAGGGCCTATGGGTTAACCGTTTTCACAATTTTACAATGATCACCTGCCTGTTTTAGCAGGATGGCGAGACCGGCCGAGATGAAACGCGCGGGATGTTCCGGCGTTGTTTCGATTCTTCAGGTCCATGAATTTCGCCAGCGTCGCCTTTTTTTGTTGCGGCGCGGGATGAGGCTTTCCGTTCTTTGTCCTGCCACGCCTCGGCGTGTTTTTGAGTCACGGACGATTCCTGAACGGGATTATGCGTCGGGAACACCAATAACGCACAAAAACTCATGATAAAAATACTCACAGCCCATACGTTCAAGATCGACGAGGCGGACGCCGCCGTCGCGGAGTTGCTCGAACAACTCGATCTCGGAAACCGCCTGCTCAAGAACGCGGTCGGGATATTCACTTTTCATCCGGAATTCCTGGAGTCGGGCGTGGTCAAAGCCGTCTGCGAAGCCCTGCCCTTCGTCACCGCCGGATACACGACGCCGAACGCCGCGGTCCGGAACGCTTTCGGCGACATGATGTTCACCGTCGCGGTTCTCACGAGCGATACCGTCACGTTCAACGCGGGAATCAGCGCGCCGATCGGCGACAACCCGGTCGGTCCCGTCCATGAACTCTATTCGCGCGTCGCGCCGCCCGCGATGGGCCGTCCCACGCTCCTCCTCGCGTTCGCCCCCTTCACGGAAAGCATGGGAGGCGACGATTTCGTCACGATTCTCGACGCGGCCTCCGGCGGCGCGCCGATTTTCGGTTCGCTCGCCTTCACGCACACGTCGAATTTTTCGGGGATCGAAACCTGTGCGAACGGTGAGCACGCCGCGAACGCCCTGGCGCTCATCGCGCTTTTCGGCGAAGTGAATCCTCGCTTTTACGTCTCCGACCTGCCGGGAGAAAAGGAGATCTGCCAGAGGGCGATCGTCACGCTCGCCGAAGGAAACCGGATCCTGCGCATCAACAACATCTCTCCGGTCGTCTATCTCGAATCGATCGGGCTTGCCGAGAACGGCGATATTTCACCCGGAATCGCGTCCTTCCCCTTCATTCTGTCGCTGAGCGACGGTACGCGGATCGCGCGCTGCGCCAGCCGCGCGACGAAGGAGGGGTATATCATCGTGTGCGGCAACATGCCCAGGCGGGTGAAAGTCGGCTTCTCCGACGCCGACGCGGACTTCGTCGTCCAGTCCGTGGAAAAGGCGCTCGCGCAGGTCGCGTCGGACCGAAGCGCCGAAAATGCCCTGATTTTTTCCTGCACGAGCCGCAAATGGACGCTCGGCGCCGCCGCGGAGTGGGAGATGAGGGAAATCACCCGGACCATCGGAAACTCGCTTTCTTTCCAGTTCGCGTATTCGGGGGGAGAAATCTGCCCGGTAAAAAACAGCGAGAACCGGTGGGTCAACCGTTTTCACAACTTTTCGATGACAACGTGTTTATTTTGAACGCATACGGCGACCCCCCTTTCCCAGGGCGCCGCAATACTCATACAGCGTCGCTGTCGATGACGAAATCGGCGGCATTTCATGCCTCGATGCCGAGCCGCCTCACAGGACTTCTCGTGTGGCAAGGCGAAGCCGACCAGGGAGGAACTGGAAATGGGGTCAAATCGGAGTTGGTTTCACAGTGAATAATAACGGTATGACTGAAAATAATTTCGCCGCACCGGCGGTGCTCGGCGCCGCGGAAATCGGCGCGGGAAACGACGACGCGTCCGTCGCGTCGCTCAAGACGCAAATACGCAAGTTGAAGCGCGAGATCACCGCGATGAAAAGCGCGATGGAACTCGCCGATTCGGTTTCCCGAACGCACGCGCGCTTCTATTCGATCCTGCAGGCGGAAAAAGAACGGCAGGAGCAGTATCTCAACATGCTCCTCAAGAACAGCCTCAACATCATTCTGCTGCTCGACCAAAAGGGACGCCTCGCGTATTGCACCGACGAATTCCTGAGGGTCGCCGGAATCCCGGATTTCGAAACGATCAAGGGCAGGATGTTTTCCGACATCGCCCGGCTGAACTTCAAAAACTCCTTTTCCTTCGTCCCGATCGACGAAATGCTCGAAGAAGCCTGCCACGACATGGAAGTCGTGCGCGCCGAAATCGCGCTGCGCGCCGAGAACGGCGACGAGAGCGCCGTCTACTCCGTCTTCATCACGCCGATGGCGGGCTACGACAACTACGTCGGCGGCTACATCCTGCTCCTCTACGACGTCACCGACCTCGCCAAGGCCAAGGAACGCGCCGAAATCGCCAGCACGGCGAAAAGCCTTTTTCTCGCGCGGATGAGCCACGAGATCCGCACGCCGATGAACGCGATCATCGGACTCTCCGAACTCGCGTACCGCGAATTCGGTCAGCCCAAGGCGCTCGAACACATCGCGGACATCAAGATCGCCGGGGAAAACCTTCTCGCGATCGTCAACGACATCCTCGACTTCTCGAAGATCGAGTCGGGACGCATGGAGTTCGTCCAGGCGCCCTACCAGATGGCGTCGATCCTCTCGGATATTCTGACGATCATCCACATCCGGATCCTCGAGCGGCCGCTCAAGCTGATCACCGAGATTTCCCCGTCGATCCCCGGTGTGATGACCGGCGACGCCAACCACATCCGGCAGATTCTGCTCAACCTGCTCGGCAACGCGGTGAAATTCACCGACCGCGGCTTCGTCAAATTCTCCGCGCACGGGACCCCCATCACCGCAGACACGATCCTCCTCTCCTTCTCCATCGCCGACAGCGGGATCGGAATCAAGCAGGAAGACATGCCGAAGCTCTTCGACGACTTCGTCCGGCTCGACGAGAAGCGCACGAGCGGGATCGAGGGGACGGGGCTGGGGCTGACGATCGCGCGGAGCCTCTGCCGCGCGATGGGCGGCGACATCAACGTGACGAGCGAATACGGACTCGGGACGGTCTTCACCGCGACGATCGCCCAGTCGGTCGGCGCCTGGACGCCGATGGGGCAGGTCGCCGTCGCGGCGAGGCGCGTCACGACGCAGCGCGCGAGTTTCATCGCGCCGGAGGCGCGCGTGCTCATCGTCGACGACTTCCCGAGCAACCTGAAGGTCGCCGAGGGCCTCCTCGTCCTCTACCGGATCAAGACCGACACGTCGTCGTCCGGCGAAGACGCGATCCGCCGCATCGAGGAAAACGACTACGACCTCGTCTTCATGGATCACATGATGCCCGAAATGGACGGCGTCGAAACGACGGCTGCGATCCGCGCGCGCGGCGGACGCTTCGCGACGCTCCCGATCGTCGCGCTGACGGCGAACGCCGTTTCCGGGATGAGGGAAATGTTCCTCGAAAACGGCTTCAACGACTTCCTCTCGAAGCCGATCGAAATCCCCAAGCTCGACCGCGTCCTGAAGAAGTGGATCGCCATCGAAAAGCGTCTCGACGTTCCCGACGGCGAGGTCGAAAACGCCGCGGACGAAGGCGTTTTCCCGGAGATCACCGGGGTCGACGTCGCCGACGGCATCGCGCGGATCGGCGGTTCGCAAAACCGTTACCTGACGCTGCTCGAAACCTTCCAGCGCGATGCGCAGGCGGGCCTCCCGCTCCTCGAAAATCCTCCCGACGACAAGACCCTGCGCGCGTTCACGACGCTCGTGCATTCGTTGAAGAGCGCGCTCGCGACGATCGGCGCGAACGCCTTGTCGCAGTCTGCGGCCTTCCTCGAAGAAGCGGGGAGGAAAGGCGAGCTTTCCGCGATTCAGGAAAAGCTCTCGCCGTTCCGCGCGGGGGTCGTCGCGCTGACAGCGCAGATCGGCGAAGTGCTCACGAAGATGCGTTCCGGGGACAACGGGGCCGATAAAAACACCAGCGCGCTCGAAATGGAAACGCTCGCGCACTTGAAAGCCGCGCTCGACGAAAAGTCGATCGACGCGATCGACACCGCGCTCGCCAAGCTCCAGGCGCTCCCGCTCCCCGGAAAATCGCGCGAGGATGTTTCCCACGTCGCCGACCTCATCCTCACCGCCGACTTCGCCAACGCCTCCGACGCCGTCGCCGAACTGCTCCGGCAAGAAAAAGAGAGGAAAGCCGCCGAATCGCCCACGCTTTTCCCGTTCAGGTGAGGCAGGAGGCAGGAGACAGGAGACAGGAGACAGAGGACAGAACGGCCTTCGGCCTTTGTAATCAGTCGTCTGTAATCTAAATGGAGGATATCATGCCACATCTGACGACTGAAAACTGGTCAGAAAGCCCAACATCAGTCCGTTGGGCTGCGCTTACGCTTAGCCCAACCTATAAAACAGATCACAAAGCGAGCGCAGCGAGCGCTCTGTCTTCTGTCCTCTGTCCTCTGTCTTCCGCCCCCTCCCCTGCATCTCTTTATCGGTGAAGGGCAAGAATTTTCCCTTTATCATAGACGTAGGCGATCGTCGTTCGTTCGCCTTTCCGAAGCACCGTTGTCGCGATCAAGCTACGGTCGTGCACGATATACGTATTCTCGCCTGTTTGTTGCAGCGCATGATATCGGGTGAGTTCAAGGATCGCGCCGATATATTGTCGGCCATTGCTCGCATCGGCGTCGGCAACGTCAGGTTTGGAAGCTTCTCTCAGAACGCCTTGCGCCGATAACGCGCTTTCGATTTTCTGTAGTGAGGCGAGACGTTCCTGGCAGGGTTGGATCAACTTTTCCACCGCCCACTGTGCCTGGTCGGTTCCCGGCTCTTGCAAATTCCCCCGGTTCTTTATCGCTACGGTGCTCGGCTCGCGCCCTGAGTTATCTACCACAACGGCGATATCGGCATGTTCCACAGCGCAGGCCAATAAATCCATCGCAGCCCTGTAACGGCGCCGGGTCGCTTCCGGCTCGACAGAATGCCCTCCTCGAGCAACTCGGTTCGCTATGCGTGCCACGTTCAGATCGGGGTCGCTCGTCGTGACGAAGAACAACGTTACGTCATAGCCTCTGGCTTTGGCCTAGGTCATGATGGCGATTTTTTCAGGGGTGCTCATGACCGTCTCGAAAGCGAAGGAGCGCCTTTCGTCCATGGCGGAAATGCGGCGCTGATTCGCCAGTTCCGCAGCTTTTATATTTCGAGTACGATAGTCAGGAAAATCGTCGGCAAGCGACTTTGCAATATCGTCAGCGTTGATGTATTCGCCCTGAAAGTCCAGATCATCCAGAAAACGCTCATTGATCGTCGATTTCCCAGAGCCATTGGGGCCGGCGAAAACTATGACTTGCGGCGGCAAACGTCCGCCTTCGGATGGATCGCCTTCCGAAATCATGCGACCTTTTTTATCGCCTGTTCCTTGGTTTCCTGGCTGGAGGATTGCTGATCATCCGCAGTGGTCATACAGCCCTCCATCGGGAGCCCTAGAGCCTCAGCCTGAGCGATGGCCTCCGCGACCGCATCTTTGGCCACTTCGATGAAGCGACCGCTCAGTATATATTCTTCGATGGTTATCATGATGATTTCCTCAGAGGCTAAAGCCGCCCAAAATGGATTCCACCCGTGTCCATTTTACTTCAAGGCCGCATGAAAGCCAAATCGATCCGGCAATCTCAGGCATTCCGCACGGCGCATCCTGCGTGACCACTGAATACTGAAAACAGATCACGAAGCGAGCGTAGCGAGCGTTCTGTCTTCTGTCCTCTGTCTTCTGTCCTCTGTCTTCTGTCCTCTGAATCTCACGCATTCCGAACGGCACCGCCGGAGAGGCGCTGGCGGCGCGCGCCGTAGCGGCGTTCGTACAGCGCGCCGAGTTCTTCCTGAAGCCGCTTCCTGCGCGGGTCGCTGTTCGGGAGCTTTTCGAGTTCGACGCGCATCGCTTCGGCCTTCGACCGGAAGTCGCCGTCGCCTCCTTGCACCGACGCGGCATTGACCGGAACATCCTCGCGCATCTCTTTCCCGATGTTGGCCAAAAGTCGGATTGCGATCGGGTTGTTCCCGATTTCGTGAATCCGCTCGCGGTCGGCTTCGTCGGCGAACGCGGAAAACGCGCGCCACGCCAATCCGATATTCCGTCCGAATTCCGCGTCGCTTTTCCACGATTTTTTCAGGTCGGCTCT